>JBARHM010000039.1:0-2412 GCA_049799235.1 Gallionella sp. | reverse complement strand
ACAAAAGGCCGTCCTTTGGACGGCCTTTTTGCTTCAACAGTGTTCCCAGGTGCCAAGGCCGTGAATGGCATGATGTCAATGACTCGCAGCGGTTATGCGCTGAAACAAGGCCAGCCTGCGCGCATCGATCTTCCCTGTCTCGACCGCGCTGTGTAGCGCGCAACCCGGTTCATGCAGATGATGACAGTCGTGAAAATGGCACTGGCCAAGAAATTGCCCAAATTCCACAAATCCCTGCTCTATCCTGCCGAAGCTCAGGTGGTGCAGGCCGAACGCCTGAACACCCGGACAATCGATCAGGCTGCTGGTGGCATCAAGACGATATAGTCTCGCGTGGGTGGTGGTGTGCTTGCCTGAATCCAGCACGGTGGAAATTTCGCGAGTCGCGGCTTGCGCATCCGGCAGCAACGCGTTGATCAAGGTGGATTTGCCCATACCGGATTGCCCGACCAGCACGCTGCTATGGCCGAAAAGGAACGGGCGCAGCCGTGATACATCCTGTTTTGCACTGAGTTCGAGAATACGGTAGCCGATGGCGGAATAAGCGGTGAGCCCCTTGCGCGCCGCCGCTGCGGCCTCAGCCAGATCGCATTTGTTCAACACTATCAAGACCTCCAGCTTCTGGTCGTATGCGGCAACCAGACAACGCGCCAGCAACTCGTCGTTGAACGAAGGTTCGGCGGCGACCACCACGATGATCTGCGTGACGTTGGCAGCGATGATCTTTTCACGGTAGGCATCGGAGCGATACAGCAGCGAGTGGCGCGGTGCGATGTTTTCGATGACGCCTTGAGCAGTTGGCAAGAGTCCGTTCAACGTGGATGTTCCGATTCGGACCGATGGATGGTCGGTGCGATTCACTTCGACGATATCGCCGCACGCGACCCCGCTCTTTTTGCCCCGTGTCATACAGGCCATCTCGGTGCCGTCGGCAAGGCGCACCAGATATCGGCGCCCGAATGCCGCAATAACCTGCGCGCCGAGAAATTCGCTCAATCAGGGGGTTCCGGATAGCGCGTTCACCTTGGCTGCGCATATGAAATCGTTTTCCGACAGGCCGTGTATTGAGTGGGTCGTGTATTCCACATGACAACTGTTGTAGTTAACGACCAGTTCGGGGTGATGATCCTCGCGGTGGGATATCCATGCGACCATGTTCACGAACGCGATGGTCTGGTAGTAGTCCTTGAAGCGAAAGGTCTTGCTGATCAGGCGGTCGTATTGCTGCCAGCCATCAAGTTGCTGCAATAGACTGTCGATTTCCGGCTGCGCCAGAGCCGGCGTGCCGGGTTCGCAGGGTTTGCATCGTCGGCTGGTCAGGTCGCGCACTTTGGTCATGTGCCGGCTCATTTGAATTTGTAAAAGATATTCAGATATGCAGCGAGGTCCTGAATTTCCTGCGGAGTGAAGTGCGCCTTCACATTGCCGCTGCACATGCCGATTTGCTGGATCAATTCATCGGGGCTGTTTCTTTTGCGATCGAAGCGTGTGAAGATCTTGTTGCCGTCCCCCCCCATCATCGAATTATGGCACTGGTTGCAATCGTACTTGTCGAATAACTTTTGTCCGGCCTGCGCGTTGCCGCCCGGAAAGGGATTGGCCGATGCGATTGTTGCAACGCACAGCAGTGCAAATATGAATATCATTTTCATGGTGTTCTCCTTTATTGAGATTGTAAATGAGCGATGCGCAACATGGCTGGCGGATGTGAATCGTAAAATCTGGAATAAAGCGGGTCGGGAGTGAGCGTGGATGCATTATCCTGATACATCTTTACCAGCGCGCTGACCAGATCGGCCGCCGCAGTATGCCCGGCGGCGTAGCGATCGGCCTCGAACTCGTGCTTGCGCGAATATGCCGACAGCATCGGATGCAGCAAAAAGCTGAATATCGGCAATATCATGAAGAACAGCAACAGCGCGAGAGCGGTGGAAGGCGTGCTGACCCCCAGTCCCCGATAGAACCATTCGGTCTGCATCAGCTGGCCAAGCAACCACAAAAACCCCAGACTCATCGCGAAGGTTGCCACGATACGTTTCAAAACGTGACGGCGTTTGAAATGTCCCAATTCATGCGCCAGCACCGCCTCGATTTCTTTGCCGTTCAAGCGCTCCAGCAGTGTGTCAAAAAACACGATGCGCTTGGTTCTGCCGAATCCGGTGAAATAGGCATTGCCGTGAGCGCTGCGTTTCGATCCGTCCATCACGAACAGGCCCTGTGAGGCGAATCCACAACGGGCGAGCAGGGCTTCAATGCGTGCCTTCATCGTTTCATCCTGTAAAGGTGTGAATTTATTGAACAATGGCGCTATAAATGAAGGGTATATGAAGAGGATGAGCAGATTGAAAACCACCCATACCAGCCACACATACAGCCACCATAATTCACCCATGCGATCCATTAGCCACAACA
>JBARHM010000038.1:0-1719 GCA_049799235.1 Gallionella sp. | reverse complement strand
TTACTGCGCTGGGTTTAGGGCAATCGTCTTGTGTCGGCATAGGTGGTGATCCGATCAATGGCCTGAAACATCTCGACGTGATGAAATTGTTCAACGACGATCCGGACACCGATGCGGTGATCATGGTCGGCGAGATCGGCGGCAGTGACGAGGAGGAATGCGCACGCTGGATCAGGGATAACATGAGGAAGCCGGTGGTTGGTTTCATCGCAGGCGTGACTGCGCCGCCTGGCAAGCGCATGGGCCACGCCGGCGCGATCATTTCCGGCGGCCGGGGCGGAGCCACCGAGAAGCTGGCGGTGATGGAGGAATGCGGCATCCACATCACGCGCAATCCGGCCGAGATGGGACACACGATGCAAAAGGTGCTAAGAGGATAAAGGGTGAAGGTGGCGCGGATATCTACCCTTTTCCCTTGAGTACCCAATCCCTTTCCCATTCCAAAAATTCATGAAGAGTAAAAAATGTTAGAAATGGTTTCCACGGCCCAGTTCTGGGTGGATGTGTTCAAGATCATCATGATCAATCTTCTGCTCTCCGGCGACAACGCGGTGGTGATCGCGCTGGCATGCCGCAATCTGCCTCTAGAGCTTCGAAACAAGGGTATTCTGTTCGGTGTAGGTGGCGCGATTGTGCTGCGTATCATGCTGACTTTCTTTGCTGTCAGCCTGCTTGAGCTGCCTTATCTCAAGCTGGTTGGCGCGCTGCTGTTGCTATGGATCGGCATCAAGCTGATCGTGCCCGAAGAAGAGCACAGCACAGTCAGTATCCAGACCGACACAAGGCTGATGGGTTCAATCAAGACCATCCTCATCGCCGACCTCGTGATGAGTCTGGACAATGTGCTGGGGGTGGCGGCTGCGGCCAAGGGTAATGTGCCCTTGTTGGTGTTTGGCTTAGTGATCAGCATCCCGATAATCGTGTGGAGCAGCCAACTGGTGCTCAAACTGATTGACCGCTTTCCTTTTGTTATTTATGCCGGTGGAGCCCTGCTGGGTTATGTGGCGGGCGAGATGTTGGTCGGTGAGGCGTTGCTCGAGCCGCTGATCGAACCGCGCCATTATCTTCACTGGCTGATCCCGGCCTTCTGCGCGGTGCTGGTGCTGGTGGCCGGCGGATGGCTGACGATGCGCAAGGCAGTTGAGCCTGAGGTGATAGATTTGGTGGACGAAGCGGTTTCACCAGGGGCGGCCGGTAAGACGCACCAAGCGGCTGGCGCGATCGATAATAAATCATAAGGGAGTGATGATGAAAATACTGCTACCGGTAGACGGTTCTGCCAACGCGCAACGCGCGGTTGATCATGTGATCAAATGTATCTCCGCGTTGAAGGAAACGCCGCAACTGATGTTGCTGAACGTGCAGTGGAATGTCGCGACGGGCAATGTCAAACTGTTCATCGATCAGGAGGCGATCAACGATTATTATCGAGAACAGGGCATGGCTGCGTTACAAGCGGCGCGCGCGGTGCTGGATGCCGCCGGATTGCCCTATCAATACCATATCAGCGTCGGCATGCCGGCGGAAGCGATAGCCCAATATGCCCATGAACAGGGTGCGGACCAGATCGTGATGGGCAGGCAGGGGCAAGGGGCGGTGAAAACGCTGCTGCTGGGGTCGGTGGTGAACAAGGTCCTGCACCTAACGGAATGTCCGGTGATGCTGGTGAAGTGAACCGGCTGAGGGCTTTCTCGGAGCGCCCTGAATGGCAGGAAAAAT
>JBARHM010000037.1:0-3660 GCA_049799235.1 Gallionella sp. | reverse complement strand
AGGTTATAACTATCGCGAAATGCCATACGCGTATCGGCAGTCTCGGATCTCTTCCTCGCGGTCAGATCCAGCATCGTCAGCAACTGAGACTGGTCAACGAGTGAAAATGAAGTCGTAGCGGGTGTTGTGCCGCCGATGATCAGGGAATCCGTATGCGAGACACCCCTGTAATAATATTGGGTAAGACCGCCAAAAACCTGCATCTTTTCTTCTACCAACTTCGGCTTGGCAGCAGCTGCCTGCACAGGCTGGGCTGTCGACTTTGCAGGCAATCCTGCAAGCAGTGCCTTCACTTGGTCCCTATCCGCAGCATCCGGATAAAGCTTCAGATACAACTCGTACTCCGCACGCGCCTTGTCGAACTCACCGTTCTTCTGCCACGCCTCACCGATCAATCTTTGTGCTGACTGTGATTGTTGATTGGGTGGCAGGTTAAGCAGCTTGTTCAAAGAGCTTATTGCAGCTTCGGCCCGGTCATTTTGCAGTGCATAGCGTGCACTGCCGATCAGTTGCTGCGCTTCCTTCTCGATTTCCGCCACAGGGCGTGGTGGCGCCAACGGCACGACCTCCGTGGAATCGGGCTGTGGCGGAGCCGCCGGCTCAGCCTGCTGCAGCGATGCCGTGGCCGGCACGGATGGCAAAGCTTCGCTCGGAGCGATCACCGGAGGAGTGGCTGCCACAACAGCTGCTGCCGTTGCCGCTTTTGACCCAGAATCGCTTTTCGGCTTGATCACAGGGGTGAATATGCTGATGCTGCGCCCGTCCTTGCCGGCACGGACTTGATAATCGACCACCTTGGCAAAGCTGACGGAGAGCGACGAGTCTAGTTCGGGATAATAAACAGTAAAATGCGGAACAATATCAGATGGCGGCGATTCCTTGACTTCCGGAGTCAACAGACGATCCGGAACATTGGGCCCCAGGTAATTAAAATAGATCCTTATATCGCCATTTTTGAGCGAATTCTGCCGCAAATATTCGATCCGGTTGGTAAACAGGATTCTTATCTCTACCTCATCCCCTTTTTGCAGGATCTCAATGTGATCGATTATCCCGGCGTTGGCTGACCTTATGGCAACTCCAGCCAGCAAAAAGGAAATGGCCAACAGGGCGATTGGGCGGATAAAACTTCTTGAGGTTTCAAAAACATTACCGACCTTCAATATCCACTCCAAATCATATTTTCGGGGCCGTTGCCCCGCTTGTTAAAATGTAATGCCAGGATACTATCCTGGCAGCTTCGCACTAAATGCCTTGAAAAAGTTTTCCGGTTGTCCCGATCCGGATTGATGACCGAAAAACCTCGACAAACATCGGAACTTGACTGGATACCGGAAACGAACGGCATCCAGTCAAGAATCATGTGTCACCAACTATTGTACGTGGTCCCTTCATTGCCTAGCGGTCTGTGGCACCCGGAATCAGAACAATCTGTATGCCCAGAACTTTCGTGATTCAGAGCTTTTCTGCCCTGCACACCAATGTAACTAGTCCCTGAGAGGTGGCAGCCAGTGCACTGACCAGAGCCTTTCCCCATACTGCCATTGTGCATGATCGATGACGTCACGAGACCCGTAGTAAATGAAGTAAAGACCGTCTTGGAGTGGCAGAACTCGCAGCTCATGCCCGCACCACCAAGCAAATTCGCCGCATAGGGGATATGTTGGGCCGACTTGGTCTTCGGAGTCACTCCGGCGAAAGCCTGGCCGTTGTGGCAATTTGTGCAACCGCCGGCGATGCCCACGTGGTTCATCGTTCCTCCGGAGAATCCACCGGGATTGGTATTGGCCGTAGTGTGGCAGTTCTCGCAAGGCCCGCTGGTTGGCAGGTGATTCACCGGCTTGGACTTCGGAGTCACACCGGCAAAGGCTTGGCCGTTGTGGCAAGTCGTGCAACCGCTGGTGATGCCGGTGTGCTTCATGATCCCCGGGTAATAGGGAGTACCATGGCAGAGCGTGCACGCCGCGGTAGTCGGCAGGTGATTAGCAGGTTTTGTGCCTCCGGTCGCAACCGAGAAGCTCACCGTCGAGGAATGGCAGCTTTCGCACGGCGTGGAACCCGCCGCAGTATGGGTCGCGCTCGACGTTTGGTTAACCGGTGTCATTCCGACAGCAAAGGTCTTTGGAGCGCCAACGAATCCGTGGCAAGTTGCGCAACCGCTGGCGATGCCGGTGTGTTTCATAATCGTTCCAGAGAACGATGTGAAGTTGCTGGCTGAGTGGCAAGTCTCGCACGACATATTGGTCGGCAGGTGAGGCGTTGCCCCCGTCGGTTTGGACACAGGTGTCACCCCGGCAAAAGCCTGGCCGTTGTGACAATTTGTGCAACCTCCGACGATGCCGGTGTGCTTCATCAGCGTGCCCGAGAACGTTGTGAAGTTGCTGGTTGAGTGGCAAGTTTCACATGTCATATTGGTCGGCAGATGATTCACCGGTTTGGACTTCGGCGTCACGCCGGTAAATACCTGGCCATTGTGGCAATTTGTGCAACCGGTGCTGATGCCCGTGTGGGTCATCACTCCCGAACCCGGCCCAAAACCGGCGCTATGACAAGTCGAACATACCTGTGTCGTCGGCAAGTGTCCAGGCGGAGGGGTAGTCAAGTTCGCCATCAGGAAAGTTGTTGTCGACGTATGGCAACCCGAGCAATCCAAAGAAGTAGTCATATGCGTTGGAGTGGCATCCGCCTTGCTTTTTGGTTTGACCCCAACAGCAAAGGTTTGGCCGTTGTGGCAACTCGTGCAGCCACTGACGATGCCGGCGTGGTTCATCAGCGTTCCAGCGAATCCACCAACACTGGTCTTGCTTGCAGAGTGGCAAATCTCGCAGGGCATATTGGTTGGCAGGTGGGGTGTTGAACCCGTCGGCTTTGCCATCGGAGTCACTCCAACGGCAAAAGTCGCGCCGCTATGACAGTTCGCGCAACCGCTGACGATGCCCGAGTGGTTCATAATCCCCGGAATAAAGCTGGTCTGGTTATGACAGAGTGAGCAAGATTTTGTGGTTGGCAGGTGATTCGGTGGCATCGTGCCTCCCGCTGTAAGCTGGTTCCAAGCTACTGTTTTGTGGCAACCGTCACATGAGTCGTTGGTGGACATATGCCCGATCGGCTTCCCGTTTGCTGTCGTGCCGTTATGGCAAGTCAGGCAGGAGCCCGGTGCAACGCCGACATGGTTATACTTCACCGGCGTCCAGGCAGTGGTTTGGTGACATCTTTCGCACGGGGCAGACGTAGCAACGTGCTTGGTCGTTTTTGACTGCGCGCCCATGCGGTTACCGGCCACGTGACAACTTGCGCAGTCCCGCGGTGTTCCCTTGAACACACTGTCGACATGGCAGGATGAACACCGAGCCACGATGTGCGAACCGGTAAGGACGAACCCGGTTGTATTATGATCAAATTTCAGGTTGCCCGGAGCAGAGGTCGCCGCCGAGGCAAAGTGCATCATGAGCAGCAGAGGCAATAAAAACACCATCCCGATCCACCATGGCGAACGCGAGAAATCAGACAATTTTTTTACGCCAAACTCTCTTGTATATTCCTTCATATTTCTGCTCCTTTGTACAACTTCCGAACATCGATATGCCCTTCATCACTTCGAAGGTCAACAATACTCACCAGGTATTCTCCAACTGCGGTAAGGCCATGAAAGCCTTTTGC
>JBARHM010000036.1:0-3088 GCA_049799235.1 Gallionella sp. | reverse complement strand
CACGACAGGAGTACATTACCTGTCTGACTCAGATAAGCGACAACTCGGCACAGAAGTAATGGTGGACGTCTATTTGGCTGCACGAGCTAACATTTTTATCGGCAATGGCCTTTCGAACCCCTCGCGATTCGTCAGTTACCTGAAAGATTGGCCGGAAGGTTCGGTTAAATTGCTCGGTGAGAACCTGTTTCACAAGCAAAATATATTCATTCACAACTGGTAATCATAATTGATCGTCACACGCATCTAATAACGGCAACTTTCAGTTCAAGCCTGAATTACCACCTGCTTAATATCAACCGCCTTCGCTGATTTGCTTTCTGGCCTGACCTCAAATGGGTCTAAGATCGAAAATACTTATCTACCAGATATACAAAAGTCGAGATTTCTCTTTCCTTGACTTCAAACAGCATATTTTGTCTAATCAAAAAGTTAATTTACCTAATGAGGTATGTTTGTGGCTTCACCTTTCACAGTTTATTCATTCGGGGGCTCCGGATCCAAGTACCTGGTAAAAAAGATATGTGATGAGCTTCATTTGCGCGATTATGACCAGTATCACTCACATGAGCGTTCGCCATCTGCCCGCCTGTTGGCCGAATGTGGTCATGCGATCTTCGTATATGGCGATCCCATTGATGCAGTAATGTCATTCTTCGCTCGCCGAATCAGCCGTACCAATCAGCATGGTTACCTGCCAACAGACGGCTCCGGGAATCCAGTCTGGGCAATGCTCCATTGCCGCAACATCGGAGGAAGGTCCCAGAGTATTAATTCCAGCTGGGATTTCGAAACGTATCTTAAACAAGGAGAAGATTTCTTCGATCTCGAACCATTTATGCGAAACTGGCTGGATCTGCGGGTTGCTCAGGAGATATTATTTGTTCGATACGAGTCGATGTGGCGCGAATGCCCTACTATCGCAAAATTCATGGGCTTCGGCCATGGCTTTGTCGAGCGTTTTGGGACCCCCAAGGAAAGACGTAGCAGGTCTAATGACCTTGATCCTCAGACGCTGAAGCAAGCGCAAACAATCTACGAGCCCGTCAGGAGCATAATAAACGCATTGCCTGACGTATTTGTGCTATCTGACGGCATGCGTAAATCAATTCCTGTTTAGTATTCTATGGTCGCCGAAACCAGCGTGACGGGACTCTATAAGCTGACACCTGTGCTGCGAATTCCCATGCAAAGCTATCATGCTTATTCAAGATTCATGTTTAAACGGGAACATAACCGCCAATGGTTTACTCGATATTACAAAGTACGGATTCAAGATTCCGAACTTGCATTTCGTTCATAAACGCGTGCACGCCCAGCAAACATTGGTTGGGTACTGTTCAATATACATTCGGAGACATGGAAGTTGATTTCATTAGCGCATAATTTTTTATTTGTACATATTCCGAAGACGGCAGGCAATTCGATTCAGAATGTATTAAAAACCTATTCCGAGGATAAAATCGTTTGCTTGCCAAATCAGGATGGCCTCGATAGATTCGAGGTCAGGTCTGATAAATTCAATATCCACAAGCATTCCACACTCCAGGATTACCGAAAGGAATTGGGGGATGAGCTCTTTCAGAAACTTTTCAAATTCACATCCGTCAGGAATCCGTGGGATCGGGTGGTCTCGCGCTATTTTTCTCCAAGTAGAGGGCCTGTAACCTGGAACAGAGAACAATTTGCGAAATATATAGAACAGATTCCTCCCCTAGCAGCGCATATTTCCCTTGAAGAGGAAAGCAATCCCAAGCCAAGTTGTTATAACAACCTGGATTTCATCATCAGGTATGAAAATCTAAATGACGACTTCAAGAAAGTGTGCGAACTCATCGGGATTCCATGGGTACCGCTCCCCGTACGCAACAAATCGGAGCGGAAACCTTATGCAAATTATTATGATGAAGAGCTTGTGGAGTTAGTTCGAAACAGATATATAAATGAAATTGCTTACTTCGGCTACGAATTCGAGAAAAAAACCTGACAAGAACACGCTCACGAATTTCCATCACGTTGGCCTGCATTACTGTTATATCTGTTTGCCCACGGAAACTTAAGCATATTCTGGTTATCGTGCACCGTGTTGCTGCAAGAGCGATGCCATTGCAGCGTCTTTATTTTTCTGCGCAAGTTTGAGAGCCTGTACAGTTGGTTCAGCGCCGTGCTCAAGCAGTAATTGCACCATCTGGGTATCCCGGTTCATAACGCCCGCCATCAGAGGAGTCAGGCCGCTCGAACCCGGCTTGTCCACCCAGCGACCCATTTCCAGCAACTGCCTGACCCCGTCCAAATCTCCGCGCAATGCTGCAGTCAGCATATCGTTGTATTTCGGCGTGATTATTGTTGGTTCCGCCGCAGTCGCGACAGGCTCGGGAAGCATCACCGAAACGGGCGGCGTTATTTGCTGATACTTTTCAGGAACGCTCGGTGGCTTGCTTGTCTTGGCAGACTTCACTGGCCGCGATTTAACCTTGGGCTTTTTCGGCACAGGTTTCTGCTCTACAGGCTCGGGTTTCACCGTTTCGGGTTTCTGAACTGGAACAGGTGTTTGCGGCGGGGCCGAAGCTAGCTGAACTGGTGCAGCAACCGGCGCTGATGCCACTGGTGCAGCGGGTACAGCCGAAGCTGCCGGCGGGCCTTGCACAACTGGCGCCTTAGCAACATTCGGAGGTTTCTTGACGATCATCGGGGGTTTGAAAGGTGTTTGCGCCACCTTCGCTGGCTTGCTTTCCGACTCCGGCAAGAACACAAAATAATAATAAGCACCAGCCCCTGCCACAATGAACAGACCGGCCAACACTATGAACGACCTTGAAGATATTCCACTAAACTTAAGCATACGGTTCACCTTTCAGCACGCCTGAACAATCGCCCGTAAGGCAGTTGCCTCAGTGCATGGTTGCATGGCATGTATCCAGTCTCGCCGGAAACTGTTTCATCATCGAACATAGATCATCCTTATAAGCAAATCTGAAAAACCGGCACAAGCTACGCCGCAAACTTACAACCGTCAATATGCTGCCAGAAGAGCGGCGACTAGTCTATTCGTGATATCTATTATCATTTAGGCGGGGTGACCCTGAAT
>JBARHM010000035.1:0-5477 GCA_049799235.1 Gallionella sp. | reverse complement strand
TTATTATTAGGAGGAGGAGCAGCAGCAGTATCTTCGGTACCGTTGGTCTTCTTGTAACGCGCTTTCATAAGAACCGACATGTTCAGCGTGTCGGGTATGGACAGGCCCTGGTCGCCTTCGACCTTGCCTTGCGCCCCCATCATCGTGAAGCCGCTCCTCTTGAATGCCTTGCCGAATTTGGTCAGGATTGGAAAGGACTGAAAGTGACATGCGCTGCATGCCATGCCGGTTTGACGCGCGAACGATGGAATGGCGGATGCTTCGGGAGCAAATGCGATTGCTCCCAGTACACCTGCCAAATAGAGAACTAATTTCTTCATTCTGGTTTCTCCTATGAAAAATATTAATTAGCCCCTCTCGTCTAACTGCATCCCGAAGGGCGTCGGACTTTTCTACTACGATGAACTTTCAGTTGGGCTGCCAACGAATCAAGATCGAATTACGCAAGATCTAATTACCCAATGTCTTGGAGACTAAGCGGAGAATTCACACTTGCTAAATTCCCGATAAGCCTGCCGACCGGACACTTTATAGCTTATTTTTTAGTAGGTTGCAACAATATTTTCAAGTATATTCTCTCGTCTGCTCGATAAGCCTGATAAATGCCGTTGAAGAACGTCCAACAACACGGCTATTCGATTAGAAGGGAAACCACAGTTGCTGCGTTAGCTTTGTCGATATCCAGCTTAACAATGCAGTATTCGTTGTTTTCATTGACGGGTGCAGGATCGTCCGCGCAACGGCAGCCGCCTGTCACGCATTGGTAGAAAATCCCCGCCGTTACATGTTTGTGATGTTCTGCTTCGGAAACACTGTTGATCATCGCTGTGATCTGGTTTGATATGGCGTAATTGCCGGTTGATAATCCCTGCTGCAAGGGGAGTAGTTCGGCATCCATGCTCTCGATTTCCTGTTTGAGGGTGTCGCTGAAATCGAGGCTTCCCCAGGCACGCAATGCATTCTTGAGTCTCATCATGGAAGCGTGTTCTGTCACAATAATTTCCACATGGTCTGGGACAAGTTACAGGATACACAGCATATTGGGCACGGTTATACGCTGCTGCAGTGATCATTTTCCCAGCAAGCTTTTTGCCGCCATTCCCGCACCGATTGCATGCAGAAATGGTGTCCGTTTTGATAGTGTCGATGAGATTCCCGGCAGCGCACTCCACAGTAGAGCGGTGCCGTGGTTCGCCTGATGCGGGACATGGCTTTTGCATCGCAGATGTGTATTATCGCGCAGTTGAAACTCAGCATGGTGGATTTTAATCTGCATCCCACGATGAATGCTGCGGCTTGCAGGACTTAGCTTGTATCGGGATGGCCCATGTTAAATTTGAACAGACAAACAGATTTCAAGAATGAGCCACGCTGAAGGAGGGGAAGTGGAGTTGCTCCCTGCACCAGATAAAGTGAGTATGCTGACTGATAGCACGGCGGACAACTGCCGCTCACCTGCCGCGGGAGCCATCGCCAACCATGCTGAAAGCGGCGTTTCCAGTTGAACAGTAAACCCTATTCCTTGTTGGCTGGCATTCTGCTGCTTTGCGTAGGCGCGGTCAGCGCCGGCATGGTTGACTTTTCTCCCAGACTGCTGCGTTACGTCACAGAAAAATGGGGTGATGGAGCCGTAGATCGGCTGCAAGCCTGGCGCAGCACAGAGCTGGAAGGGCAGGCTAACCGACCCAGTGCGCATGCGGTGTTGAGCAAGGACGAATTGCAACTTTTCAATCGCTTCTGGAACAAGCTTCCTTATTACAGTGATAAAAAGCACTGGGGAAAAGCAGACTATTGGGCGACACCGATCGAGCCGCTTGCTTCGAATGGCGCCGACTCCGAGGATTATGCCATCGCCAAATATTTCAGCCTTAAAGACCTGGGGGTGCCGCCGGAAAGTCTGCGTATCACATATGTGCGTTCATTGAAGATCAATGAAGCGCATATGGTGCTGGCCTACTACCCTGCTCCTGATGCCGATCCATACATTCTCGACAACATGACTGAACAGCTCGTTCCCGCATCAGAGCGGGACCATCTGGATCACCAGTATATTTTGGGCGAGTTTCAGGTTATCAGAGGAATTGGCTGCCAATCACGCACAGTGGTCAGAGCGCGTCATTGAGCACTACTACATGTTTTTAAGCACATGGGCGATAGATCATGTCATGGAGAGGATGACATGAAAATGAAACCATTGCTGGAAACCTATCCGTATGATTTCAAGCCGGATGATTTGCAGGCTTGAACCAGACAGCGGGAACATAACGAAACCCGTCCGCGAGACTCTTCAGGGCCCGGTGCAATTGGCAACTTGGATTACTTGCGCGCCTTCAACTGGATAACCGGCAAACTCATTGCACTTGGTCGAGCGCCTTGGCAAAGCGGTCCTTGTTCATCACCATCGAGGAACTCTCCTCGGCTGCTTTTTTTCTGGCTTCATCCAGGTTGACGGCTTTGCCGACCTGCACCACGCCGACCATGCCCATTCTCTTGTGGGCATCGCAGCCATAAAGGTAAATACCCTCTACTTCAAGTTTCACGCTGAATTCCTTGTCGAATGGACTTTGCCAGGGCTGGGCTCCGGCGGGTACAAGCAGGCTGTGGCTGTTATGTCCGGCGCCGACGTTGGTGAACACTATAATGTCGTTGATCTCAGCCTTGACAAAACCGGGCTCGAAAGCCAGCGTGCCCTCCGTGGCCGATTTGTCGCTCAGCCTGATCTGGATTTCGGCTGCGCTGGCTGAGGCGGCGCAAAGAACAATGCCCAAAGCGGCGATGATCTGTTTTATTGGCGTGTGCATTGGATATTCTCCTTGGTATTGACGGAAAAAAGCCACGGTTATAGTGCGTGGTGCATGGCGAGTATCGTGATCTGCCTGTGATTATTCCGCAAAATTATGCCGAAGTCAGCCGGAACCCGATGGACCGGTACCAAGCCTTGCCCGCCGTTACATCCCCGAAACATAACTGGCAATTTCTTCCATTTCCTCGTCGGACATCATGCCGGAAATCAGGGCCATCATTCCGCTCGGTTCGTTGGTGCGGGCGCCGCTCCTGAAATCCTTGAGTTGCTTAACCAGGTAATCCTTGTGCTGGCCACCGATCACAGGCGCATGAGGATTGCCAGGTCCCGCGCCTTTGCCGTTTGGGCCATGGCAGTTTACGCAACCATTATCGCTCAGGAACCGTTCCTTGCCGCCTTTACTGATCACAGGGCTGTCGCCTTTCATTTGCTTCTGGCTGGCAAAATAAGCTGAAATGTCGAGCAAATCCTGGTTGTCGGTCACGGTTGCTGCCATGCCGCTCATCACCGGGTCTTTACGGGAGCCTGACTGGAAATCATGAATTTGCTTTTGGATATAAGCGGCATATTGCCCGGCGAGCTTGGGGAAATCTGGAGTGGCACTGATGCCGCTTTCACCGTGGCAACCCTGACACAGCGCTGATTTTTCCTTGCCAGCGACTGGGTCGCCCGGTCCGATGCGCTTCTTGATATCTTGCGGGCTATCGCCAGCGAATGCAGTCATGGCATAGAGCAGCATGATGACCAAACCAGATGTGATATTGATTCGAGTGAGCGACATGCTTTCTCCTTAACGTTGAACGAGGGAAAACCATGATTTATTGGTCAATATTACCGGTAAATCGGCTGATATCAAATCAGCTTTGTTTCGCTTATGGAAACCAGCATGAAACATATAAAATATATGTTAGAAGCTGCTTGTATATGTTTACACTTAACTTGCTAAGTACCTCATTATTTTAATTAAGTTGAGTAACCGAATCAACAAATGAAAACCGCGAATTTCATGAACCAATCCATGATAATCTATATAACAGTTACAAGGGAGGGTATGAACATGGGCAGAAAAATTCACATTGGTTTAGCGGTTCTTGCGGTTGCATTCATTGCGAGCGGTTGCGTCAGCACCGGCACATTCGACAAGATGCAAGCAGAGAAAAACGAAGAGATCAAGAAGTTGCAGCAGCAGAATGCAGACCTTGAACAACAGAAGAAGACACTGGAAGAGCAGAGGTCCTCATTAGAGCAGAAAAACATGACCACGCAGCAGCAGGTAGGTACCCTGGAGCAGCAGAAGGCCGCTTTGCTCGCAGCCAGCCAGCAGCAGCAGCAGCAGTACGATGCGCTGGTGCAGGGCCTGTCCAAGGAAGTGGAGCAGGGCCAACTCCAGGTGCGGCAGTAGAAGAACATGCTGGCAGTGGATCTGGCGGAGCAGATATTCTTCGACTCCGGCCGGGCGACGCTGAAAGCGGGCGGCAAGGACGTTTTGAAAAAGGTCGGGGAAGCGCTGAAAGGGTATGAGAACAAGATCATCCGGGTCGTGGGTCATACCGACAACGTGCCGGTGGCCAAGTCCCTGCAGTCTACGTTCCCGACCAACTGGGAGTTGTCAGTCGCGCGGGCGACCAACGTGGTCCGCTTTCTGCAGGATGTCGGCATACCTCCCGAGCGCATGGTGACGTCCGGGCGCAGTGAATACGATCCCGTGGCTCCGAACGATACGGCGGAAGGGCGCCAGAAAAATCGCCGGATCGAGATCATGCTGATCGACAAGAACCTGGCGAACGAAATGGGAAAGTCGATGAACTGACGTCAGTAACAATAGCGGGATCATTGAGGTGATTGGGACTCCGCCCCAATCACCGTTCTTTAGCCGAAGAAAAGCTGGCAATTTATTCTGCGCGGGTACATGCCTGGCATAGTTCACCAAGTCCTTTCCAATTATCAACATTGACCATCATTCAGTCCAAACTAATCTCTCGATGAATGAACTGAATACCAAGGAAAATGTTTCTCTTGACGAGAATGACTGGGGTTCACGCAGCCACATACACACGCTCTTGCTGATGGCGGTGACCGTCGCCGGAATTTTTCTATGCTACCGGCTGTCCGCCCCATTCATTCCAGCGTTCGTCGGGGCATTGGCGCTTGCAGTTTTGTTTGCTCCATTGCAACGACGGCTAGAGTCGAAAGTAAAACACTTCAACCTGGCCGCTTTGATCTGCGTTCTGGTTGCCGCTTTGATCGTGGTAGTGCCAGCGATGTTCGTGTTGCAGCAGACAGTTGTCGAAGCCACCAGAGGCGCGGAATCCATCAAGGCCATGGTCGAATCCGGAGAATGGCGCCGTTCCTTAGATGCCCATCCGCTAATTGCGCCTTTAGGCAATTGGATCGAGCGCCAGTTCGATCTGCCGGAAATGGCAAATAACCTTACCTCATGGCTCACTAGCACGGCTGCTTCATTTGTACAGTTATCCTTGATGCACCTGATTATCGTTGTTCTGACGTTTTACGTATTTTTCTATTTCCTGCGCGACCGGAACAAGATGCTCGAGTCGATTCGGTCCCTATCACCTCTCTCGGAGGCAGACATGGACCGAATGTTTGCCGGTGTCAGCAATACCGTTCATGCGACTCTCTACGGTACTTTTGCCGTCGCCATAGTGCAAGGCAC
>JBARHM010000034.1:0-1846 GCA_049799235.1 Gallionella sp. | reverse complement strand
ATTCCCAATTTGTTTAGTCAACTATTTTATTCAGGTGATTAGGGTCGAACTTGTCGGCAGTGGCGCGTTCTTCATCGACGCGCACCCCCATCTTTTCGAGTTGCTGCAGAATGAAATCGATGCGCTGATCCACCGTTACGCTGTGTCCGATCAACCCGTGCAAAGCCTTGTTGACCGGATCATTCTGGTCGTTGCCGATGCCATATGCATTGAACCCTGTGGAACTCTTCTTATCTTCATCAAGGATCCGGGCCGGAATACCCGCCGCCGTAGCACCGGCAGGCACGTCTTTCACCACCACTGCATTGGAACCGATTTTCGCCCCGTCGCCGATGTTGATCGGGCCGAGTATCTTGGCTCCGGCTCCGACTACCACACCATTGCCCAGAGTCGGATGCCGTTTGCCGTGCTGCCACGAAGTGCCACCCAGCGTGACACCGTGATAGAGCGTGACATCATCCCCGATCTCGGCGGTCTGGCCGATTACCACGCCCATGCCGTGATCGATGAAGAAGCGCCGGCCTATGGTCGCGCCGGGATGGATCTCGATACCCGTCAACCATCGTGCAATATGCGACAAAAAGCGCGCCAGCCATTTCAGTTTGGCCTTCCACAACGTATTCGCCAGGCGATGAATGACACGCGCATGCAATCCGGGATAGCAGGTCAGCACCTCAAACGTGTTGCGCGCAGCAGGATCGCGGTCGAATACGCTGGCGATGTCTTCTCTAATATTTTTGAACATCATGGCTGCTCTTGTTCCTTGTGATCTGTCCGGTGCTCTTGAATATAGCGCGCCCTGAGGCGCTCATTGTACTCGGTTGCGACGCTCAATATGCCGCGCAAGATGTTGATCTCATCCTGTTCCAACCTTGCCCGTGCATACAAACGGCGCAAACGCAGCATCAGGCGCGCCGGATTCTGCGTGGTGAGAAAGCCGATATCGAGCAAAGTCTTTTCCATGTGCGAAAAAAAACCTTCCACCTCCTCGTGTGTCGCAGGCTCGACTTCCGGCGTATCCGGCAGATAACTTTGCGCCGAAACACCCAGCTCATAACACACTACCTGCACTGCCGCAGCAAGATTGAGCGAGGAAAAATCCGGGTTTGCAGGAATATTCACCAACAGCTGCGCCTTGCCCGTTTCATCATTGGTCAGACCGGACATCTCGGTACCGAACAACAGCGCCACCGGCCGGTTTGCCGCATGCTGCAACACCAGTGGCATCGCTGCACGCGGTGTCTTCACTTCGATGGAAATGTCGCGCAGCCTCGCAGTCATCGCCACCGTGAACACCGCGCCCTGCAACGCTTCATCCATGGATGAACAAACCACCGCATCGCGCAACACATCGTCTGCTCCCGCCGCCATCGCATCGGCTTGCGCATCGGGGAAATGTCGCGGATTGATCAGATACAGATGGCGCAAGCCCATTGTCTTCATCGCGCGTGCAGCCGCACCGATATTGCCCGGATGGGTCGTGTGACTTAGGACGACTCTGATGTTATCTAACATAACGGTGAGTCGTTAGACGTTAGTCGCTAGTCGTTAGTTAAACCGCGCCCGCGTAGCGGACAACATCAACTAACGTCTAACGTCTAATAACTAACGACTATTTTCATAAGTGTTAAAATGCGCGCTGGATTTCCACAGCTCATTAAAAAGGTCGTACCGATTATGCACCCCATGCTCAACATCGCGGTGAAAGCCGCGCGTCGTGCCGGCAATTTGATCCACCGCGCCAGCGACAAAACAGATCTGCTTACAGTCACGAATAAATCCCACGCGGATTTCGTCAGCGAGGTGGATCGCGTCGCTGAGCAGACCATCATCCAGACGCTGCTGG
>JBARHM010000033.1:0-2833 GCA_049799235.1 Gallionella sp. | reverse complement strand
ATGCTTCCGGTCAGGCCGACAGGGCCAACCAGATCACTACCGACAATCGCGTGCTGTTCCACCGCGTCGCGAACACGCTCAACTATCTCGACATCAAGACGGTGATCGTGTCGTGCGGCACCTGCATGGACCAGTTGCAGAAGTACCAGTTCGACAAGATATTCCCCGGCTGCCGGCTGCTCGACATCCACGAGTATCTGCTGGAGAAGGATGTGAAACTGCAAGGCGTGGAAGGCATACACCTGCTGCATGAAAGCCTGATGAGCTCAACAAGCAGTGAGCAGCAGGCCACCGCACTTCCCGCCCCGGCGCTGCGCGATGCCGTGTCCGTGCGGTACATGTATCACGATCCGTGCCACTCACCGATGAAGACCTATCAGCCATTGCAAGTAGTAAATGCATTGATGGGAACGAACGTGCCGCTTAACGAACGCTGTTGCGGAGAATCCGGAACCTTTGGCGTCACGTTGCCACAAATCGCGACTCAAGTTCGCTTCCGCAAGGAAGAAGAGATGCGCAAGGGTGCGGAAGCTTTGCGCGCCGACGGATTCAACGGCGAAATCAAGATCCTGACTTCATGCCCTTCATGTCAGCAAGGCTTGTCGCGTTACAACGACGACAGCGGAACCACGGCAGACTATATCGTCGTGGAAATGGCCAGACATTTATTGGGAAAAGATTGGTTGCCGGATTATGTCGCCAAGGCAAATGATGGCGGAATAGAACGGGTGTTGCTCTAGGATGCGGGATTCGTGATCGAAGGTACCTGAATCCTGAAAATTTAATGCTGAATCCTGAGAACTGAATCCTGAAACCTGAAACCTTAACCATGCTAACCCTTCCCCTTGAACCGACCGACGACCTGGCCGATCCGGCTTTCAAAGATGCTGCCAGCTGCTTGAAATGGTTGTCACAACTGCAATTGACCAATCTGCAACCGGCGCACAGCCAGTTGCTGTTTCAGCTCCTTGAATTCAATCGTTACCCGATGCGCGGGCTGGACCGGCTGAACACGCTTGAACAGTTGCGCGACACCATCGGCTACGTGCAGGAAAATTACTCCTACAAGCTGATTGGCAAACCCCTGCCGCTGAGTGAGAGCGAGATGAAGGTTTTCGTCGCTATCGTGCAACTTTGGCAGGCGCTGGTATCGGGCTATCAGCGCTGCCTGCAAGCCTATATTGCCGGCGATAAACTGCTCGCCGACCGGGGGGCCCTGTTGTGTCACCGCTGCCTGCAATACAGCGGGCTGGCGATTTTCGAGCACTTGCGCTGCAGTTACGAATTCGATCCCAAACTATGGCATCAATTGCATGAGTTGTACTCGTTCGCCGAAAGGAACGGGCTGCAGCTCGCTGAAGTGCCGGATCCATTGAATACTATCCAACCGCGCGGCAGTTGCGAGAGCATCTATGTCAAAACCCTGCTTGCCTGTTATGCGCGCCCCGCCGAGCTGAACCGTTTTCAGCTGCAACTTCTGGATGGCTGGCTGTCAGAATGGAGCACCACAGTGACCGTGGAGCGCAGCTATACTCGAAGCAGGGGGGATGCACAGCCGCTTGCAACAGACCTGGCCAGTACGCATGGATTGCTCCCGATAAAGAGTATCACCGACAGCGAATCCATGCGCTACATAGCAATGGTTCCATTGAGCAAGTTGCTGCGCGTCAAGACGATCCTGATGCAACAAGGCGACTCTCCGCAACAACAGAAACTGGGCGACAACTGTACCGGCAATGACTGTATCGAATTCCTAACTTTCTTGCATCAGTGCTGGTGTGAAGACCGAAACACGCGTTCTGGCGACCGGCACCCGGTTGCTCATCGAACCCGGCTTTGTCTCAAGCTGGAAAATATTTATGCGCACCTGTCCGGCCATCCGTTCAAACAGCACGTCAATTATGCTGCCAAAGCAAGTTCTTCACGAAAACAAACTGAATCTTTGGTCAAACCGCCAAAAGATTCCCCTGACCAGGCGTTGTTCGAAAAGGGATTCCCGCTGGAAGCATGGCTGGTGGAAAACCAAAGCATCCTGGGTGCGAGGCTGGCCCGCGAAGATATGACAGGCAGTAGACTGAGCTTCAATCAACTGGTCGCATTTCACCCAATTGATACGACAACCCGCATACTTGGCGTGACCGCGTGGGTATTGGGGGTCACCAAATGGGTGAATGTGGCACTCACCGGACATCTGGGTATCGGCGTGCAATATCTGCCTGGCGCTGCCGAAGCTGTCCGCATCGCTTTGACAGGCAGCGCCGATACAGAAAAATATCTGCCTGCATTGTTATTACAGGAGGTCCAGGCACTCAAGACTCCGCCCAGCCTGATCCTCGAGCGCGGTTGTTTCCAACCGGATCGCCTGGTAAAAATCGAGCGCATAAGTAATGAAATCCAGCAAGTAAAACTCGGTTTCTGTGTGGAGCGCGGGACCGATTTCGAACGGGTCAGTTTTACGCTGGTTTGAAAATATGGAGTTCTAACTGAGTGTGTTGATGCGACCGTGGCGACATAACACTCTATTTATCGGGCCGCAAATTGACTGATCTTGCTATCAGTCCCATGCAACCAAATCGATGACTATCATCGCCAGCATGTTGGCTGGTTACGCAAGTCGCCTACTGGTCGGGAACACCAGAGAAAAAGTACTGCCCTTGCCCTCCTCGCTGGATATTTCAAGCTTCGCCTGATGGCGCATCGCGATGTGTTTCACGATCGCCAGCCCCAGGCCAGTCCCGCCGGTTTCACGCGAACGACTGCTATCCACCCGGTAAAAGCGTTCGGTGAGGCGCGAAATGTGCTGTGCGGGGATGCCGATGCCGCTGTCCTGCAC
>JBARHM010000032.1:0-2284 GCA_049799235.1 Gallionella sp. | reverse complement strand
GGCGAAACTGGCCGATAGAATTCGTGAAGAGGTGGCGGAATTTAACGGGCGTGTATTTACAGACAGCGCACCGGTGATGGAAGTGGAACTGGCGCGCAAAGCCGGCTTGGGTTGGCGCGGCAAGCACACCTTGCTGCTGTCGCGCGAACAAGGCTCATGGTTTTTTCTCGGCGAAATTTATGTCAACCTACCGCTGCCGGTGGACGCTCCGCAGGAAGAACATTGTGGTAGTTGCGCGCGCTGCATCGACGTGTGCCCGACCCGGGCGATCATTGCGCCATACCGGCTGGACGCGCGCCGCTGCATTTCCTATCTCACCATCGAACTCAAGGGCAGCATCCCGGTCGAGTTGCGCCCGTTGATCGGTAACCGTATCTATGGCTGCGACGATTGCCAGTTGGTATGCCCGTGGAATGGTTTTGCCCAAGCTACGGTCGAGCCCGATTTCGCTGTGCGGCACGGGCTGGATGATGTGTCGCTGGCGGGGCTGTTTGCTTGGGAAGAAGCCGAGTTCAAAGCCAAACTCGCTGGCAGTGCTATCTATCGCATCGGCTATGAGCAATGGCTGCGCAACATTGCTGTGGCGCTGGGTAATGCGTCCAAGAGTGCTGAAGTGGTAGCCGCTTTGAAGCTGCGAGCCGGGCATGCATCAGAACTGGTGCGGGAGCATGTTGAATGGGCGCTGAAGCAACAGGCTATGACCAATGGCTAGCGAGCGTCGTTTGCTCGTTTAGCCAGATGGCCAATGGTTTCATCAATAAATGAACCTGTACTGCAATTCCTCCAAATTCAATTCCTGCAAAATCTGCTCCAACTTCTGTTGAGCATTCTTTCTCGGGGCGTCAGTGCGACGGGCTATCATCAGTTCGTTCTTCATCGAATGTTCCCAACCAACCAGTTCTGTCACCGTCACTTGATAACCATGTGCTTCCAGCAGTAAACAGCGCAGTACGTTGGTGAGATGACTGCCGAATTCGCGGGTGTGGATTGGATGCCGCCAGATTTCCGATAGCGGTGTTTTACCAAATGACTGGTTTTTATTTTTGTTCAGTACCGCCGCGACTTCGGCTTGGCAGCACGGTACCAGCACGATGAATTTAGCCAGTTTGTGCAGCGCGAATTTGATCGCATCGTCGGTGGCGGTGTCGCAGGCGTGCAGTGCGGTGACGACATCGATTTGTCCGGGCAGATTCGTGGAGTGGATGGATTCTTCGACAGACAGATTCAGGAACGACATGCGCGCAAAACCAAGCTTGTCAGCCAATTGCTGTGATTTTGTGACTAAATCCTCACGGGTTTCGATGCCGTAAATTTGGCCGACCTCGCGCGCCTTCAGGAATAGATCGTAGATGATGAAACCCAGATAGGATTTGCCCGCGCCATGATCCGCCAGCGTAATGTTTTGCCTGGCGGCGAGCACTTCATCCAGCAACGGTTCGATGAAATGAAACAGGTGATACACCTGCTTCAGCTTGCGCCGGCTGTCCTGATTGAGCTTGCCGTCGCGCGTCAGGATATGCAGCTCTTTGAGGAGCACGACGGATTGACCGGGTTTGATTTCGGGGATGAGGTTCATGGTTGTCGTCTAGCCGAATTTTATTTTCATCACCAACACCATGCCGGCCAACAGCAAAGTGATGCAATTGGCGATGATGATCGGCCATGATTCCAGCAGGATGCCGTAGGCCAGCCACAGCGCGACCCCGAGCGTGAACAGGATGTACATGCCCAACGAGATGTCGGCGGTATGGCGGGTGCGCCACACTTTCCAAGCCTGCGGGATAAAGGCGGTGGTGGTAAGTGTGGCGGCGGTGCTGCCTATCCAGTCAGTAACAGTCATGGGCGGTTTATTTGATTGGGCGGCGATTATAACGTTGCACGATGTATGCACAACGTGGGTAATCAGGCGGAGTGTCGCTTCAGTCTGGGGCAGTATAAAAATTGCAGATAATGTTTGACGGAGCAAGGATGCTTTGCTATAGTCATCGTCTTCGCTGACGCGGGGTGGAGCAGCTCGGTAGCTCGTCGGGCTCATAACCCGAAGGTCATAGGTTCAAATCCTGTCCCCGCAACCCTAATTTTATTAGTTCCAGGTAGTTTCTGGTCAGCCCGATCTTTAAAAAACAAACGAACAACCGACGAGTGTAGGTACTTGGTTTTTGGGAAGTTTCCGTATCTTTATTGGATATGGGGACGACTTTAAAAATAGCAGTACTTACACAAAGTCGAAACAAATCATGCAAGTGATTTACTTTGAGTAAGACCGGTCCAGCAATGGACCAAA
>JBARHM010000031.1:0-4629 GCA_049799235.1 Gallionella sp. | reverse complement strand
GTCCACAGGGTTCGAAACGCGACGGCATGACGAACATATCCGCCCCGGCTTCGATCAGGTGCGAGAGTTCTTCGCTGAAGCCGATATGCACGCCGATCTTGCCGGGATAGAGATACGACAAGTCACGCGCAGACTTCTGCATCTGTGCATCTCCGCTGCCCAGCATGGCCAGTTGAACGGGCAATTCGGTCAGCAAAGGCGCGACCTCCAGCAGCAGATCCAGCCCTTTCTGCTCGGTAAAACGGCTGACCACCCCGAGCAGCGCCACATCCGGTTCCAGATTCAAACCGAATCTGCTTTGCAACGCTTCCTTGTTTGCGGCCTTGCCTGCCATGTTGGCACTGCTGTATTGCCTGGCAAGATACTTGTCGCTGGCGGGATCCCATTCATCGGTATCGATGCCGTTGAGTATCCCGGTCAGGTCATCACTTCTTGTGGTCAGCAAACCCTGCATACCGAACCCGAGCGCTTCATGCTGGATCTCTTTTGCATAGTTCGGGCTGACAGTCGTGATGTGGTCGGCATAGAACAAAGCAGCCTTGAGAAACGACATACTGGAGTGGAATTCCACGCCGTCGATGTTGAAACAAGAATCCGGCAAATGCAAAGCCTGTACCGTCGTCGCAGCGAATATGCCCTGGAAGGCCATGTTATGGATAGTGATGATGCTCGGCGCTGCGCCAGGAGTAAAATGCATATAGGCAGGCGTCAATCCGGTTTGCCAGTCGTTGCAATGCACCAGATCAGGTAGCCAACCGAGCGGCGATGCGTTGCTGCCCAGCACAGCGGCCACCTTGGACAGAAGCCCGAAGCGTTGTGCATTGTCGACCCAGTCATGACCAGCGACATCCTGATAAGGTCCGCCTTCGCGCCTATATAAGCTTGGGCAGTCGAGCACAAACAGCGGCACCTTATTCGGCATAATGCCGGATAATAATCTTGCTGCCGGAAAACCCGGCAGATCATTAAAAGTCGCTTCAAACTTGTACTGCGCAAGTTGTGCGATGACTTGGTTATATCCCGGCACCAAAACGCGAACGTCCACGCCGATAGCGCGCAAAGCGGCAGGCAGCGCTCCGCTGACATCTGCCAACCCCCCGGTCTTGATCAATGGAGCGACTTCGGAAGTTGCAAACAGGATATTCATTTCAGCCATCTTGCCAAAAAGATCATCAATTAGGAAATGTAGCAGTGGTCCATGCCTGTCATTAACAAGTCAAAACGGTACGCGAACTCTTCTGCAGAACCCTTCGGCAGATCCACAAGCCGGATGATAAAACTTTGTTCGAGGGATTGCTCATACAGGTTTACAGCCAACGCATCATGCCAAGCTCGAACGGATGGGTCAGCATCTCGTGGAAAGGATAGGCGCGAATATGATATTCAAGTTTGCCGCAATGTTCCGGTTTAACATCGACAGCAAAAATGCTTTCTCCGGAATCAGTCATGGCGCTGGTAGCAACCAATCTGTAACGATTGGGCTTGCTTAATGGCATTCCATTGCTGGAGAAACCCAGCAACATCTCTACGTTGACGTCATTTGGATTGAGACCATTTAGCTTGATCCCTATTTCGAAATGGAGACTTTCGCCAAATTTTATCTCCTTTTGTCCGGCATCGATGCGACGCAGCGCTACACCCGGCCAAGCGTGACGGATGCGGGCTTTCCAACCGGCGATTATGTGCGAATTTTCATACTGGTTCTGCTTGTACAAACGATGTTGCCGACTGGCCGGCAAGTAGCACTTGGCAAGATATTCCCCCACCATGCGCTTGGAATTGAAGCGCGGCATAATTGTAGCCATTGAGCGCTTGGCCATCTTCACCCAGCTTGGCGAAAACCCCATCTTGCCGTGCTCATAATATAAAGGCACTACCTGGTCTTGCAACAACTCATAGAGTGTGCGGGTCTCCTCGCGAGTACGGGACTCCTCGTTCAGCAACTCAGATACCGGTTTGATCGCCCAACCATTCGTGCCGTCATAACTCTCGCCCCACCAACCATCCAGGATCGACAAGTTGATAGTGCCATTGATGCCGGCCTTCATCCCGGATGTGCCGCTGGCTTCAAGCGGATACAACGGGTTGTTCAGCCAGACGTCGACACCCGAAACCATCATGCGCGACAGACCAAGATCATAACCCTCCACCATCAGGATTTTGCCGATGAACTCCGGCATCTTCGATATCTCTGTGATACGCCGAATCAGGTCTTGCCCCGGGATGTCCGCGGGATGCGCTTTTCCGGCGAAGATGAAAACCGCCGGGCATTCCGGATTGTGCAGTATTTCCCGCAGCCAATCGAGATCGCCTAATAACATCGTGGCGCGCTTGTATGTCGCAAAGCGGCGTGCAAAGCCTATAGTCAGGATATTCGGATTTTCCGGATTGACGTACTTGAGCAGGCGATCCAGGTGTGCCTCGGAACCGTGGTTGCGGAAATGTTGTGCTGTGATACGTTCACGCACTACGCTCAACATCTGCGCCTTAAGGGTTTGACGGACGCTCCAGAACAAGTGATCGGGGATTTTATCGACACCCTTCCAGAATTCCACGTCATTCATGCGGGCGCTCCATTCCAGACCGAGATGACGCTCCAGTACATCAAACCACTCTGACGCCAGGAAAGACGGTGCATGCACACCGTTGGTGACGTACGTCATCGGATTTTCATGATGCTCGATTTCCGGCCACATATCGCCGCAAATCACCGCAGAAACTTCGCCATGAATGCGAGACACTCCATTGTTGAACCGGGAGCAGCGAATGGCGAGTGCCGTCATATTGAAATCGGGGCTATCCTTGGTTCTGCCCAGTGCCAGAAACTCATCGCGCGTCAGTTTGAGTTCAGAAAAATAGTGCTCGAAGTAATCCTGAACCATACCCTCGCTGAAATGATCGTGCCCAGCCGGTACCGGCGTATGCGTGGTAAAAATCGTGTTAACTGCCACCGCTTCAAGCGCCGCAGGAAATTTCAGGCCATCATTAGCAATTTTGTGCCGCATCCGCTCCAGCACCAGGAATGCCGCATGACCCTCGTTGATATGCCATACCGTCGGTTTCAAACCCAGCTCATGTAAAGCGCCTACGCCACCGATACCCAGCACGATTTCCTGCTCGATGCGCATCACCTTGTCACCACCATACAGACGGTGAGTGATATCGCGATCATGCGGACTATTGCTTGGCAGATCTGTGTCCAACAGGTACAGCGTGATATGACCGACCTTGGCCTGCCAAATCTTGATATCAAGCTTGCGTCCCGGCAAATTTACCGAAGTGTAGGCATCGGTGCCATCAGCACGCTTCGACGGCGCGATAGGCAGGTCTTCAAAATGTGAATCACTATTGGTGGCGATCTGATTGCCGTCGCTATCTATGGTTTGGTGAAAATATCCCTGGCGATACAGCAATCCGACTCCGATGAATGGCAATCGTAAATCGCTCGCGGCTTTGCAATGGTCACCGGCCAGGATGCCCAGACCGCCCGAGTAGATCGGAAAACTTTCGTGGAAACCGAATTCAGCGCAGAAATAAGCGATCAGATCGTCCCTGCGCAGCCAGTCAGAACCGGATGCCGGCGAATTATTGTCATGGTAAGTATCGTAAGCCGCCAATACGCGGTTAAAATTTCCGATGAACACCTGGTCATCGGCCGCATCCAGCAGACGCTGCTCATCCACTCGCTTCAAAAACGCCTTGGGACCTTGCCCGATGGCATTCCACAGTCCCGGATGCAAGCTCGCAAACAACGCGCGTGTCGGACGATCCCAGCTATACCAGAGGTTGTTTGCCAGTTCTTCAAGACGCACCAGACGCGCCGGGATCTTTGGTCGGACTTGTAAAATGTATGCTGTGCTTTTTTTCATGGATAGATGATGCCGTAAAATTTCTAAATAATGCTTGCGCGCAGCTTTGGATTATAACTTAACTGCTACGCACTCCTGAAATACCCTGTACATGCAAGGGGCAATATTCATGATGCTTCATGGTCGAGTTGCGCGGCTCGCAAAGCGGGGCCGAACAATGCAGAGCGATCGTTCAGAATCACTTTGACCGGAATCGCTTGCAGCAATCGGCGCATCCGGCCTTTGTTCAAAAATGCATCGAGAAATGCACCATTCTGTAACAGCGGCAAGATTTTCGGCGCTATACCGCCACCCAAGTACATACCGCCACGGCTCATCACCTTGAGCGCAAGGTTGCCCGCTTCCGCACCATAAAGGCGCACGAACCAATTCAATGTTTCGACGCAGATATCATCCCGGCCAGAGAGTGCTGCCTTGGCAATCGCTGCGGCAGCATCTCCGTTGCGCATCTTTTCCACCAACCATTGCGGTACCTCAGCATGACGATACGTGCACAGAAATTCGTGCAAGCTCAACAATCCCATACCGGACACGACGCGCTCCCAACTGATGTGCTGGTGCTGTTGCTGGAGATGGCGCAGCAGAGCCATTTCCATCTCATTGCCGGGGCTAAAACTGGCATGCCCGCCCTCGGTGGCGAAGGGTCGGTGACACCGCCCGTCCCAATACAGCCCCGCTTCACCCAGACCTGTACCCGCAGCGATCACGGCGGCATTGCCGCGGGCATCCGGAGCGCCGGATTGCAAAGTGAACAGGTCAT
>JBARHM010000030.1:0-6663 GCA_049799235.1 Gallionella sp. | reverse complement strand
CCTTTTCTTCGTCCGTGTGAAGAATTGCCACGGGGCCGACCGTTGCGTTGTGTGCAAAGAGAACATCATTGTCTTTGGCGATCCCCTTCCGAAGCTTTGCAGCTCGACTGGCCGATAAATACTTTGCACGTGACATATCAATCTGCTCATCATCGAGGCAATTCGCAGAAATATAGGGAACACCATCACTTATGAATTCATCCTTGCGCGGATAGTCACCACCATGATTGCCATCTAAATGGCCCTCAATCCAACCTCTTTCCAAAAGAGTATCCAATGTAACCCTTTCCCATCCCTGACCGCGCCGGGTAAAGACTGATTGGAGGTGGCTTTCGAACAGGGCGCGGGCGTTTTGCAGGTTCTGTCCGGCGTTGGTTTTGGCGGTGGCAATGCCGTCGAACGCCGCGTCGAGGATGCCGACGATGCGCTGCTGTTCAGCGAGCGGTGCTATCTTTACAACCTGCGCATAAACTTCATTACGATTGATACCCGGCTTAACGCCCTTTGCGAGACTGGGCAAATCTTGGGTTATCAGCAGGTAATAGAGGAATTGCAAGTCATACTCTTGCTCATCAAAAGTCACGAAATAGGTAACATCAAGCGGCCAGAATTTAGCTTCTGTCAGATTGATCTCACCAGCCGAACCTTTCCGCCCAACGATGATGGAAGGTTTATCGAAGTAGTATTTATCGGTGCGGTCTATCTCACCGTTCGCGCCATATACCGGATATAGACCGTCCGATTTTCGGTCAGCATCACTGAGCGGCTTACCATACTCAAGTTGGCACACATCACCAAGGGTCTTGGTCTGCCAACCCGCCTTCACAGCATCGCCCTGATGTTCCCCAGCACGTCCGCGCTCTCCGCATCCAGCGCCGCGATCTCGTCCATGATGGACTGCGGGCTGCGGTGCACCACCGCTTCGCCGCCATCGGGATTCTTCACCGACAAATCGTACCCTTCGACTTCGCTCAGGGAACGGACATCGACGTTCCAGCTCTTTTTTGTGACCGGGCCTTCGTCGGCTGAGGCTCTCGAAGCCTGCAATTCGACGAAGTCGGCGAGGTCGGCATCGTTGAGCGGGTTGGTCTTGCCCATGTTGCGGCCCGGATCGAGCTGGTAGTACCACACCTTGCGCGTGGCCGAGCCCTTCTCGAAGAACAGCACCACGGTTTTTACGCCCGCGCCCTGGAAGGTGCCGCCGGGGCAATCGAGCACGGTGTGCAGGTTGCAGGATTCCAATAAATGCTTGCGCAGGCTCACCGAGGCATTGTCGGTGTTGCTGAGGAAGGTGTTCTTGATGACCACCGCGCCGCGCCCGCCCGCTTTCAGGAACTTGATGAAGTGCTGCAAGAACAGGAAGGCGGTTTCGCCGGTCTTGATGGGGAAGTTCTGCTGCACTTCCTTGCGTTCCTTGCCGCCGAAGGGCGGGTTGGCGAGGACGATGTCGAAGCGGTCCTTGTCCTGCACGTCGGCGAGGTTGAGCGCCAGGGTGTTGGCGTGGGCGATGTTGGGCGCTTCGATGCCGTGCAGGATCATGTTCATGATCGCGATGACGTAGGCGAGGCTCTTCTTTTCGATGCCGTAGAAGGTGGCTTCCTGCAGGGTCTTGAGGTCGCGCGTGGTGAGGTGCGGTTTCTTGCGCAGGTACTCGAACGATTCGCACAAAAAGCCCGCGCTGCCGCAGGCGCCGTCGTAGATGGTTTCGCCGATCGAAGGCTTCACCACTTGCACCATGGTGCGAATGAGCGGGCGCGGGGTGTAATACTCGCCGCCGTTGCGCCCGGCGTTGCCCATGTTCCTGATCTTGGCTTCGTACAGGTACGAGAGCTCGTGCTTCTCGGCCTGCGAGTTGAAGCGCAGTTCGTCGATGTGGTCGATGATGTCGCGCAGGGTGTAGCCGCTGTGGATCTTGTTCTTGATCTCGCCGAAGATTTCGCCGATCTTGTATTCCAGCGTTTTGGAGTTGGCGGCTTTTCCCTTGAAGCGGTGCAGGTAGGGGAACAGCGTCTGGTTGACGAACTCGATCAGGTCGGGGCCGGACATTGCGGCGTTGTGGTCGATCTTGCCGTCCTTGCCTTTGGGCGCGGCCCAGGTTTCCCAGCGATAGGGTTTGTCGAGCAGCCAGGTATATTTCTTTCCTTCCAGCTGGGCTTCCATCGCGCGGCTGTGTTCCAGCGCGTCGAGATATTTGAGGAACAGCAGCCAGGAGGTCTGCTCGGTGTAGTCGAGCTCGGTGGTGCAACCCGCTTCCTTGCGCAGGTCGTCGTCGATATTCTTGAAGGCTTGTTCGAACATGGCTACCTGCGTCTATTGAATTCCGAAGAGCGTATCATTCAGCGCGGGTTAAGGCTACATTTTAGACGATGACGTCCTTTGCCCACACCAAGATGCGATTGTTGGAGGGCGTCGCGATTTTATTCTGAATGCTGCTTAGCCTCGAAATGCCGCTGTAAGCCGTGAACCAGATTCTGCGCCAGTTCGGCTTGCAGTTCGTTGATCGGAACCGTGATGCCCAGTTCGCAAACCTGGGTCACGCGCAGTCCTTCATGGCCGCACGGGTTGATGTTGGAGAACGGAGTCAAGTCCATGTCCACGTTCAGCGCCAGACCGTGATAGCAATAGCCGTTCTTGATTTTCAGGCCTAGCGCGGCGATCTTCGCCTCACCTACATACACGCCGGGCGCATCCTTGCGGCCATGCGCGGCCACGCCGTAGTCGGCCAGCAGGTCGATCACGGCCTGTTCCATCAAGCGCACCAGTTCGCGCACGTTGATCTTCCAGCGCCGCATGTCGAGCAGCAGATAGGCGACGATCTGGCCGGGGCCATGATAGGTGATCTGCCCGCCGCTATCGATCTTTATTACCGGGATGCTCGTGCTGTGCAGCAGGTGTTCGGGTTTGCCTGCCAGGCCTTGCGTGTAAACCGGCGGATGCTGCACCAGCCAGATCTCGTCGCGCGTTTCGCTGGTGCGCTCGGCGGTGAATCGCTTCATCGCATCCCAGGTCGGGTGATATTCGACCAAGCCCAGAGAATGGACGACTGGGGGAGAAGGGTGAAGGGTGAAGGGTGAAGGGTTGGAAAAAGCCGCATGATTTTCCCCTTTACCCTTCCCTCTTTTCCCTTCCCCTTTAATCTTTTCTCTGGTCATAGCACCATCACGATCGAGGGATGATCGCACAAGTCCTGATACAGCGCATCGAGCTGCTCGCGCGAGGTGGCGCGCACGGTGCAGGTCAGGCTGATGTAACGCGCGTTTCTGCTGGCGCGCATTTCCATCGTGGCGGCGAGAAAGCCCGGATCGTGTTTGTTGACCACTTCCAGCACGGCTTGCGCGAAGCCCGCCTGCTGCTGGCCGAAGATCTTGATCGGGAAATCGCAGGGATATTCGATCAGGCTGTCGGTCAATTCTATTTTTGGCAATTCTTTCATCGTTGTTTACTCATCCTGCGCGCATCACGTCGCGCTTGAAGTCCTGATACAGCGCGTACAACCTGGCGAATACCGGGCCGGGTTTGCCGGTGCCGACCGGTTTGCCGTCCAGCGTGGTGATCGCCAGGACTTCCTTGGTGGAGGAAGTGAGCAGCAGTTCATCCGCATTGAACACTTCGGTGGCGGCGATGCGCCGCACTTCATGCGGGATATGGTTGGCCGCGGCGATTTCCAGCACCACATCGTAGGTGATGCCGGGCAGCATCAGGTTATCCTTGGGCGGTGCGAGGAGCTTGCCGTTCTTCACGACAAAAATATTGCTGGCTGCGCCTTCGGTCATGAATTCATTCTCTCGAATCAGGATGGTCTCGGCACAGCCAGCTTCCACTGCCAGTTGACGCAGCAGCACGTTGGGCAGCAGTGCGATCGCCTTGATGTCGCAGCGCAGCCAGCGGTTGTCCTCCGCGCTTACCGCGCCCACACCGCTCAGCAATAATTCGGCCGGAGGGGTGGGCAGCGGGCTGCTCATCAAGAACACGGTGGGTTTGACCGGCGGGCTCGGGAAGGCGTGATCGCGCTTGGCTACGCCGCGCGTAATGTGCAGGTAAAGATATTGATCCTCGCCGGGATTGTGCTTGACGAGCTCTTTGATGATGGCTGTCCATTCCGCATTGCTGTGGGGGTTGGCGAGTTTGATGCCGTCGAGGCTGTGTTGCAGGCGGCGCAAGTGTTCTGCCAGCCGGAACGCACGGCGCGAATACACCGGAATCACTTCATACACGCCATCGCCAAAGATGAAGCCGCGATCCAGTACGGAAATCTTGGCATCCTCAATCGGCATGTAAAGCCCGTTCAAATAGATCGTCATTTGAGAACCCCCAAAAATTTACTGCGCGACTCGATACACCCGCAAGGAGTAGGCCGGTGGGTACCCGGCGGCAATGCCGCCACCCTTCCGCTCGCGGCGTTGCACAGTGCTCGCTCGTCGCCTATCTCATCGATATGTCTCTGTCGCTGCGCTCTATGCGCCTTGCTCTCGAGGCGGCGGCTGCGACACGTTACTGGCGAAGCCAGCCGATTGCGGGAGCGGCCGCCAGTTGCCCCTCCCGCACCGGATGCTTCGCAACACCGTGTCGAGGCAACCTCGCTACAATTTATGGTGGTTCTCATTGCAATTCCTTATTGAAAGAACAGCCGGATGCTGTCCCATCCACGTGAAAATACATTGGCCAGCGGCACGCTTTCCAATGCCAGCAGCGGGAATTCCGCGTAGGGTTTGCCATCCAGTTTCAGTTTGAGCACGCCCAGTTGCTGCCCGCCGCTGATCGGTGCGAAGACGGGTTGGCGGGTCTCCATCGTTGCCTTGAGTTGGTCGCGTGTTCCTTTCGGGATGGTCAGAAACAATTCGCGCCGGAAGCCGATCGGGAGGTGGCTCTCGGTACCTTTCCAGATGCGTAGCGTCCCGACAGGCTGGTTTTTATCATAGAGTCTTGCGCTATCGAAATACTCGAAGCCGAAATTCAACAGCTTCTGGCTTTCTGATGCACGGAGTCGGTCTGAATCCGCGCCGAACAGCACGGAGATCAGGCGGTGGCCGTTGCGATTGACCGAACCGACCATGCAATACCCTGCAGATTCCGAGTATCCGGTCTTCATGCCATCCGCATAGGGATCCAGCCACAGCAGACGGTTGCGGTTTGCCTGGGTGACGTTATTGAACGCGTAGTTGCGCATGGAAAAAAGCGGGTAATGTTGCGGGTAGTCGCGCACGATGGCGGCTGCCAGCAGGGCCAGATCGTAGGCGCTGCTATAGTGTTGCGCATCCGGCAGGCCGACCGGATTGGCAAAATGGGTGTTACTCATGCCCAGTCGTTTCGCTTCCTGGTTCATCATGTCAACAAATCCCGCCGTACTGCCGGCGATATTGACCGCCAGCGTGATGGCCGCATCGTTGCCGGATTGCACGATCAGGCCATGCAACAGTTCATCCACGCTGACGGTTTGTCCTGCCTTGAGCAACATGCGCGATTCACCGCTGATGTACTTCACCGCAGCAGCGGGGACACTCAGCTTTTGTTCCATTGTGATCGTGCCGTGCTTGATCGCATCAAAAGCCAGGTAGGCAGTCATCAGTTTGGTCAGCGAAGCCGGCTCCATGCTGGCATCCCCGTTCTGATTCACCAATACCTGGTTGCTGGTGTAGTCGTATAGCAGATACGATTTTGCAGCCAGAATCGGTGCGGCAGGCGGCGATAGTGCGTGACTGGCTGCGGGCAGCATCAGGCTGATGAGCAGGAATATGAATTTCATGGTCGGGAGCGGCTATTACGGATTGCCATTATATTCCCTGCGCGTTGCCATGCGATAGTAACAGCAGCATGATGACCGGGCAGCGCGTCCGGTTTGAACTTCCCTGCTATAGCTTGACTGCCGGTGTATCCAATCTTCCAGTTGCAAGGTTATAGGAAATTCCAGCCAGTGTGCCTGCTCTCAAATGCGCTACATCGCTTGGCAGGGAAGCTGATGGAGATTTTTGGCCTTTTTGATTTTGTAAATCCCGATTTCACATCGGATGGGCATAATCCGCAGTTCTCGTTATTCATTTCAAATTCTAAGGGAGACTCATCATGCATAAGTTGTATCGGTTCTGCGGGCTGTTGGCAGTCATGTTATTGAGCGCGAACGTTTACGCGGGCGACATTCAGGTCGAAGGTGCATGGTCGCGTGCCACCGCTCCGGGGCAAGACGCTGCAAGTGTGGATTTGTCCATTACCAGCAAACAATCGGCAAGACTGCTTGGTGTATCCAGCACTGCTTCCAGAACTGTGGAAATGCATAGCATGACACACGAGAATGGCATGATGAAAATGCGCGAGGTGAAAGAGATCAAGCTTCCGGCTGGCAGGCGCATCAATCTTGGCGAGAGCGGCTATCACTTGATGCTTATCGGACTGAAAGCCCCGCTCAAGGCGGGTGAAAAAATACCGTTGACGCTGACCATCAAGCTGACCAATAACCGCACGGTGAAGGTCGAGGCCAAGGCTGAGGTGAAACCGCTGACCGCAACCAAGGCACCATCACAGATGGACAAGCATGAACATATGCATATGGATTAGGGAACCTCTGATTAAGTCCCACATGGCCGCGAATTCGGCTTTGCGGGATGGGATGCAAGAAAGGCGACAACGCGAATGGCCATTCCCTTCGCTAGGAGCCTGACGCAGCAGACC
>JBARHM010000029.1:0-3107 GCA_049799235.1 Gallionella sp. | reverse complement strand
ATCTTCCTCACCTGGCGCGCGTGATCGGCGAGATCGCCGGAATCGATGCGCACGCCCTTGATGCGGATACCGTCGCGTTCCAGTCTCGGCGCGAGCGCAACCACCTTGCGCGCCGCAGCCTCGGTGTCGTATGTGTCGATCAGCAACACGACGTTTTCCGGCTGGGCACGCGCGAAATGTTCGAAGGCCAGGGATTCGTCGGTGTGCGCCTGCACGAAGGAATGCGCCATCGTGCCGAACAGCGGGATGCCGAACTGCAAGCCGGCCTGCACCGTCGCGGTGCCGCTGAAGCCGGCGATGTAGCTGGCGCGCGCCGCCAGCAGCCCCGCTTCCGCGCCGTGCGCGCGGCGCAGCCCGAAATCCACCAGCAGTTTGTCCGGCGCCATCAGCACCATACGCGCCGCCTTGGAGGCAATCAGCGACTGGAAGTGCAGCAGGTTGATCAGCCGTGTTTCGACCAGTTGCGCCTGGGCGATCGGCGCGGTCACACGCAGGATAGGTTCATTCGGAAAGAATATCGTGCCTTCCGGCATCGCGTGCACATCGCCGGTGAAGCGCAATGTTTCGAGACTGGCGAGAAATCCGTTGCTGAAGTGCCCGGTGGTAGCCAGCCATGCCAGTTCTTCCGACGAGAAGTGCAAACCTTCCAGAAATTGCAATGATTGTTCCAGCCCCGCAGCCATCAAAAAGCCGCGTCCGGGACGCAGCTTGCGCACGAAGAACTCGAACACTGCGATATCCTCCATGCCGGCATCGTGATAACCCTGCATCATCGTGAGTTGGTAGAGATCGGTGAGCAGCGCGCTGTCCGAAAAGGTCATCGGGGGATTCATCCGGCGACTCTTTGCACGGTGATGCGCAGCGCGCCGAGTTTGCTCATTTCCGCCTCGGCACGCCGCCCGTCGCCGGGCTGGACATCCACCGCGCGGATCGCGTCGTCAAGCAGCAGCACCTGATACCCCAGGCGCAGCGCATCGCGCACGGTGTTGAGCACGCAGTAGTCGGTGGCAAGTCCGCCGATGTATAGCCTGCTGATGTTGGCTGCACGCAGTCGGCTGTCCAGATCGGTGCCCTGAAAGCCCGAGTAGGCATCCTGCTCCACGGTTGTCGCCTTGGAGATGACCACGGTGGAAGGTGGCAGCCGCAGCTCCGCCGCGAATCCTGCTCCGCGCGTGTCTGCCACGCAGTGCGGCGGCCACAGCCCGCCCTGCTCGCGGAAGGAACAGTGCTGCAGCGGGTGCCAGTCGCGAGTCGCGTAGACCGGCAGGCGCTGCGCCGTGAAGATTTTCAGATACCGGTTAAGTACCGGCACCACCTCGTCTCCGCGCGAAACCGCCAGACTGCCTCCGGGCAGGAAATCGTTCTGCACGTCGACGATCAGCAGCGCATCGCCTGTCCGGGGCTTCAAATCGTTACGATCGGGTGCGGTCATGATGTTTACTTTACTCCAAATATTCTTTCAGCATTTGATGCAGATCAGTGAAACCCCTCTCGCCGCCTTGCGTGACGGCGGGGGTATTCCCCATTGTTCGGGCATGCAGCACACTTCACCAACGAGCCCCCTGCCGGCTTGTCGGTCAGCTTCGGCACCTTTGAACATTCTATGCCAAACGCTTGCGTCGACCGGTAAATCTGCTATCGTTGCCCCGCTGGTGCAATAAAGGAAGGCGACATTCTGCGTATCTGAAGTTGCTCCGAATTTAGAGCAGCGCGCCGGCCTGATTCACTTGAAAATATTGCACTTCAGAGTCGAATCCGTTGATCAATCTTCGATTCCTCGGTGAATCACCTCGGGACCCACTATGACAAATACTCGAAGCGACCTTGCCAAAACTACCTTGGGCGTACTCTTTATCGGCGTGCTGATCATCGCCTCGCTGTGGATATTGCATCCATTTCTCGCTGCAACCATCTGGGCGACGATGGTGGTGGTCGCCACCTGGCCGGTACTTCTGAAGATGCAGGCAATTTTGTGGAATAGCCGCGCACTGGCGGCCATTGTGATGACGCTGATATTGCTGCTGCTGATCGTGGCGCCGATGGCTTTGGCCATCGGTACCATCGTGCAGAACTCGGATCAGATCGTCGAGTGGACGAAATTGATTGCGACTTTTAGCATTCCGGCTCCCCCGGACTGGGTCGCCAGCCTGCCATTTGTCGGCCACCAAGCCGCTACGGTGTGGCAACAGGCGGCTGATTCCGGCGGCAAGGAACTGATGGGGAAGCTGGCGCCCCATGCGGGAGCCATGGTCAAATGGGCGACCTCAAAATTCGGCAGTATCGGGCTGCTGTTCGTGCAGTTCCTGCTGACTGTGATTATCGCGGCGGTGATGTACGCCGGCGGCGAGACGGCTGCTGCCGCAGTCAAACGCTTCGGCCGCCGTCTGGCCGGACCGCGCGGCGAGAACATAGTGGTACTCGCCGGCCAGGCCATCCGCGGCGTGGCGCTCGGCGTTGGCGTCACTGCCGTGGTGCAGTCAGTGCTGGGAGGCATCGGACTGGCTGTTGTCGGCATTCCTATCGCCGGACTTCTTACCGCGGTGATGTTCATGCTGTGCATTGCCCAGCTGGGGCCGGGTCTGGTGTTGCTCCCCGCAGTGATCTGGGTTTACTGGAGCGGCGACACCGGTTGGGGAACCTTTCTGCTGATCTGGTCAGTCATCGTGGTCGCGCTGGACAATTTCCTTCGCCCGGTACTGATCAAGCTGGGAGCTGATCTTCCGCTGCTGCTGATCTTGGCAGGCGTCATCGGCGGCCTGTTCGCTTTCGGGCTGGTTGGCATCTTTGTCGGTCCGGTCGTGCTCGCTGTCGCCTACACGCTATTGGGTGAATGGATCAGCGATGAAAACGAACCTGCGGACGAAAAGGCATAAACGTCCCGGGTTCCTGCTGATGATTTAGTTTTCTCGTTGTCACCGTTGGAACGCCTTACATCTAACGGCGATTGCAAGGGTTATTACGTTACGTCAAGTATTCTTTCAGCCTTTTATGCAGATTATCGGAACCACCCTCGCCACCTTGCGCGCCAGGCCCGCGTGGTCGGCCGCATCCACGACCGCGCCGACGTCCTTGTAAGCCCCCGGCGCCTCCTCGGCTACCCCGCGCAT
>JBARHM010000028.1:0-5545 GCA_049799235.1 Gallionella sp. | reverse complement strand
CTTTTTGCGTTGCGCTGGGCAGATGACGCAACTCGTGCAGATGCTTCTGCTCTTGTTGTTCCGTCAAGCGCCCGCGCTGCTTGGCGAGCACCAGCGTTAACAAGAATAACGCGGCGAGTTGTGTGGTGAATGCTTTGGTCGATGCCACGCCGATCTCAGGACCGGCTCGCGTCAGCATGCGCAGTTTGCACAGCCTGACCAACGCGCTTTCCGGCACATTGCATATCGCTAGGGTATGTTCGTGTCCATTGAATTTGGCGTGATTCAATGCAGCCTGTGTGTCAGCAGTTTCGCCAGACTGGGAGATCACCACCACCAGTGATTTTGAATTCGGCACACTGGTGCGGTATCGGTACTCGCTGGCAACTTCCACATTGCAACGTATCCCTGCGATCTCCTCAAGCCAGAAGCGCGCCACCAGTCCGGCATGGTAGCTGGTGCCACAGGCGAGGATCAAAACGCTGTCGATGTCGGCAAACGTGGCTGCCGCTTCCGCGCCGAATATTCCCGGCACCAGTGATAGGCTATTGCATACCGATTCCAGGGTGTTAGCCAGCGCCTGCGGCTGTTCATGGATTTCCTTTTGCATGTAGTGCTTAAACTTGCCCAGTTGCACACTCTCATTGCTCAACTCGCTTAGTTGCACAGCACGTACCACGCGCTTGCCACTCACGTCGAAGATCTGGTAGTCGGGCCGCCCCAGTTCTGCCACGTCTCCTTCTTCCAGATAGACTATCTTGCGGGTTACCGGCAGGAGTGCCGACACATCCGACGCGATGAAATGCTCCCCGATACCCACGCCCAACAGCAAAGGACTGCCGCGGCGAGCGCAAACCAGCCGGTTCGGTTCGTCCGCAGCGATTACTCCTATCGCATAAGCGCCCACCAGTTCTTTCAGTGCTGCCTGGGTCGCTGCAAGCAAGGAATTCCCGCGGGCGTAGTGACTGTGAATCAAGTGCGCAATAACTTCTGTGTCTGTGTCCGAGGTGAATTCATACCCCTCAGCTACCAGCCGGGTACGCAATACTTCGTAATTTTCGATGATGCCGTTATGCACAACGGCGATATGATTCTTGCTAATATGTGGGTGTGCATTGAGCTCGCTCGGCACTCCATGCGTTGCCCAACGGGTATGCGCGATGCCTATCTGGCCATGAGTAGCCGCGCATTTCGCGGTCAGGTCGGCTACCCGGCCTGTGCTTCGCACACGCACAAATTGCCCGTCATGCACAACCACCAGCCCTGCTGAGTCGTAGCCGCGATATTCAAGGCGGCGCAGTCCCTCCAGCAGGATGGGCACGACATTCCGTTGGGCCACAGCACCTACGATGCCGCACATATTATTTCTTCTCTTTCTGCGGGCGCTTCCAGCCTGGCTTGATCGATTGAGTTTTGTCATTCATCGTCAGCTCGCCGGCAGGTGCATCTTTCCATACTGTGGTGCCAGCGCCAATCGTGGCGCCCCTGCCCACAGTCACCGGTGCAACCAGTTGTGTATCGGAACCAATAAACACATCGTCCTCGATGATCGTGCGGTGCTTGTTCGCGCCGTCGTAATTGCAGGTGATGGTGCCCGCACCCACATTAACCCTGCTGCCCACCGTGCTGTCGCCGATATAGCTGAGGTGATTGGCCTTGCTGTTTGCCGCGATCTCACTGTTTTTGACCTCAACGAAATTGCCGATGTGTACCCCGTCATGCAGCCTGGTTCCTGGGCGCAAACGCGCATATGGACCGATGTGGCAGTGCGCTCCCACTTCGCTGCTGTCAATGTGACTGTATGGCGCGATTTCGGTGCCCTCGCCGATGCTGGCATTCCTGATCACACTGTAAGCACCCACTCGCACATTGTCGCCCAGAGTCACTTCCCCCTCAAATACACACCCAATATCGATCTCGACATCACGCCCGCAGTTCAGCTTGCCGCGCACATCGATGCGCGCCGGATCAGACATCGTCACGCCCTGCACCAGCAACCGGGAAGCAGTGACCAGTTGCCAGGTGCGCTCCAGCACCGCCAACTGCGACTTGCTGTTTATTCCCTGTATCTCCCATTCATGGGAAGGTTGCACGGTATGCACCACAATACCCTGTTGAACGGCCATGCTGACGATATCCGTGAGGTAATACTCGCGCTGTGAGTTGTTGTTCTGCAATTTGGCCAGCCATGCACGCAAATTCTCGGTCGGCGCAAGCAGGATGCCGGTATTCACTTCCTGGATCTCCCGCTGCTCGGGCGCGGCATCCTTTTCTTCTACGATGCTTAGCACATCACCCTGTGCATTGCGCACGATGCGTCCATAGCCTAAAGGATTCGCCACATGCGCCGTCAACAGTACCAGCCCGTTTCCCGCCTGAATCATTTGATGCAGGGTGCTGTACTGGATCAGCGGCACATCCCCGTACAACACCATTGTTAAGCTATCGTCTTCGAGATGAGGCATTGCCTGTTGCAAAGCATGCCCGGTACCGAGTTGCGGCTCCTGAATAACGAACCTGGCCGAATATTGCTGCATTGCTTTCGGCACCGCCTCCCCGCCATGGCCGTATACCACGCAGATCTGTCGAGGTTTAAGTTCAGAAGCGCAGTCCAGCACATGCTGTATGAGCGGCTTGCCTGCCAGCGCATGTAGCACCTTGGGCTTTTCGGAATACATGCGCGTCCCTTTGCCGGCCGCGAGGATGACAATATTTATCGGTGTCATGTTTGTCTTTCAGTAGAAGGCGGATTATAAACAAATAGGCAATCTGACGCGCACTTAACATGCAAAGTAAGGTTCAAGTGTATCTGCTGCGACAGACTGGATTACCGTCATCACCGCTACGGCAAAATAGCATCACATATGTCGTTTGCGCCAAAATCGACCTAACACGAGATACGCCTAACTGTCCGTTAGCGTTGTCCTGCGGTGCGTGTCAGTCAGATCCGAAAATGGGAATTTTGCCGTTTTAATGGATTTCTGCCTTCAATTAACCTTGCGCATCACCATTGTTCTGGTATAAAGCGCACAGGCTGAGTTTCCGAGGAAACATACTCAGCTCAGGCATTTCGATTGCTTTACGCTGAAGGAAAGCATGTACATCAGAACTACTGATGATCGTCGTAACGCCAGGCCATTCGGCAAGAAAGGTCCATGGTTTACCAGAGGAAAAATGGGAGGCCTGGTCTTTACCGAACGCAGAAAGAGAGAACGGCGATCTTCCAGCAGAAATTGCAGTATTGTTCAAATTGACGATTTAGAATTGATTTATCCGTGATTCACTCTACAGCTCTTTCGATTCTCTGCCTGTACGATGTTTTACACGGATTGAAATCCATGAAATCTGGCTGGACATGAGGGCGTAATGAGTGTTTCACATATGAGCCCACAGGCCCATGTTCTGTCCTGCTTCCGCATATCCCGCATGAGTCGATGAATGAAAGCTATCAAATACGCTGTGCTAGGTCTGATCGGGGTGATCGGCATGCTGGTCTCGATGTTTGGGCCGGTCAAGGTGCCTTTTGCCGAGGGATTGGCCAAGACTTATTACCGTTACGCGCTGGGCGGGGTTCTGGTCGTTCTTTTGTTGATAACGATGGTTGTTGGCCTGTTTCTCTTCACGTTTGATGCAAACAACTTCAAGTCGGACATCATTCAGTTCGTAAAGGATCGCACTCAACGCGAATTAGTGCTGCAGGGCGATATCAAGGTCACCTTTTTCCCCAAGCTGGGCCTGGACTCCGGCAAGCTGTCATTGAGCCAGCGCAACAGTGCAAAAGAATTTGCCTCGGTCAATAACGCGCGCCTGTATATCGCCTGGTTGCCCTTGTTTAAAAGACAGCTGGTATTCAACCGGGTGGAGATCGATGGCATACACGCCAATGTGGTACGGCTCAAGGACGGTTCCACCAACTTCGACGACTTGCTGATCAGAGACGAACATCTGGCGCCTATGACTTTCAACATTGACAGTGTGCACATCACGAACTCTTCAATCAATTGGCAGGATGACCTGGAATCGCAGCGACTTTCGCTGCATGACCTTCAGCTTGAAACCGGGAGGCTCGCCGAAACGGTACCCAGCAACTTGACGGCAACCTTTCAACTTTATTCTGAAAGGGCGCATGTCAACTCCTCGGTCCAGTTAAAGAGCCGTTTGTTCTTCGACCGCAAGGTTGGACGTTTCGAGTTTGCCGATATCGAGGGCAAACTGCACGGCGACGCGGGTCAGTTCAGCAAAATGTAGCTTGATTTCAAAGCAAGTCTGGTCGTTTATCCCGCGCAAGGATCGTTCACATTAGAAGACCTGGTCGTTAATGCAACAGGAAAATACTCTCAGCACGATCTCGCGGCGAGGCTCGTTGCACCCAGCCTCAAAGCCATCAGCAACACATACAGCGGCAGCCAGCTCACACTCGATGCAAACTTGACGCAATCCAAGGAAGTCTCGACCTTATCATTTCAACTACCGGAATTCGATGCTGCAAATAGGGTCTTCAACGCTGCGGAACTGAGCGCTGATTTCGATTACAAGGGAGACGCGCGCACATTGCATGGCAAACTCACCACTCCTATCAGCATCAGCTTCGAGGCTGCTCCGGTATTCCGACTTGGTGCTTTCGAACTCTTCCTCACCGGCAGCCATCCGATTTTGTCGGACGAGCTCAACGCTAATATCAAGGGTAACGTGCATCTGGATTATGCTGAGCAAACTGCAAAGGTCGTCTTCAATGCAAAGATCGAAGATAGCCATATCACCGGCACTGTTTCACTAAAGGATTTCGACCGTCCGGTATTTGCTGTTGACATCAGTAACAACCATCTCGATCTGAACCGCTATCTTGCCGGCGGATGGATTAGGCATCTTCAGGACGATGCGACTACTTTCAATACCGCCGGTCTCAAGGACGTGATCCTGCAAGGCAGCTTGCGCTCCGGAGAAATCAACATCGATAAATTAAAGGTTAGCAAACTTGCGGCAAATCTCAAGATCGAAAAGTCGAATATCACCCTATCTCCACTTTCGGCACACCTCTATGGGGGTGCGCTGACCGGGAACATCAGCGTAACTGCAAATGAGACGCCGACGGTTACAATCAAACAGAGCCTGAGAGGCGTGCAAATGGGCGCACTGCTTGCAGACACACCCAATGCCGACAGACTTGCCGGCGAGGGCACGCTCGATCTGGACATGAGCGCCCAAGGCGGCAGCATAGGTGCACTTCGCAAGACCATGAACGGAAACGTCTCGTTCGCTATTGCGCAAGGTATGCTTGCAGGCATCAATCTTCGCTCGGCGTTGATCGATGGAAAGAGCGATTTGGGCACCAAGAATGCTGAACGATCTCTCCCGGCTAATTTCGCAGAGAAGACCCAGTTTTCCGAGCTAAAAGCAAGCTTCAATTTCAAGGATGGCAAGGTCAGCGCTAGCGGTTTCGAAATGAAGTCGCCATTTCTAAGAACCGCTGGCGGAGGTGAGATCGATCTTGATTCAGGAAATTTGAATTATCGACTTAATGCGACGGTCTCTTCCGCAATCAATAGGCGCACTGCCGGCGACCTGC
>JBARHM010000027.1:0-2489 GCA_049799235.1 Gallionella sp. | reverse complement strand
GGTCACGGCCGTGGATGCCGAGGGTGGCCGGCTTCCATTTTTTTGGATCGGACGGTTTCTTAGACATTCTGTTCTCTCCTCTTGTTCAATGCATTCGTGAGTGCTTCCTTGACGGCGCTCACATTCGCTGCCACTTCAATGGGTTTGTTCGCGTACATGCTCGGGAAACCAAGCTTCCCTTCGTGATAGTTGACCTTGAAGTCGGTGAACTTGAGCCCATGCGCCGTGGAGATGACCACGACATGCTCGGACCTGTCGATCTTGCCCGACTTGATCAGTTTGATCATTGCGGCCAGGGCCACGCCGGTGTGCGGGTCGTTGAACATGCCGGTCCGGTCGCCCAGCGCAGCGGCATCGGACAGCTCCTGCTCCGTGGCGTCCATGACCATGCCGTCGAACTGCTTCAGCGTGCGGATCGCCTTGACGATGCTGACCGGGTCGCCGATCTGGATCGCGCTGGCAAGCGTTTTCCCGGCCTCCATGGGTTCGTAGGACTCGAAGTTCTTGAGATATGATCGATAGAGCGGGTTGGCGCGTTCCGCCTGGGCGACCACGATCCTCGGCAGCTTTGAGATAAGCCCGAGGTCGCGCATCATGAGCAGTCCGCTGCCGAGGGCGGAGACGTTGCCCAGGTTCCCGCCGGGGATGATGATCACATCAGGGACCTCCCAGTCGAACTGCTGGACGATCTCGATGCCCACGGTCTTCTGCCCCTCGATCCTGAGCGAGTTCATGGAATTGGCCAGATAGATCGTCTCGTCCTTGGTGATCTCCCGCACCACGCGCATGCATCCGTCGAAGTCCGTGTCCAGCGACAGGACCAGCGCGCCATTGGCGATCGGCTGCACGAGCTGGGCCATGGATATCTTGCCCTTGGGCAGCAGCACGATGGACTGGATGCCGGCGGCGGCGCAGTAGACCGCGAGCGCGGCCGATGTATCACCCGTCGAGGCGCATGCCACGGCCTGGATCGGAGCGCCCTCGCTGATCATCTGCTTCACCTGCGAGACCAGCACCGTCATGCCGAGGTCCTTGAACGACCCGCTGTGCGAGTTGCCGCAGAGCTTGATCCAGAGGTTGTCCACGCCGACGAGCTTGCCGAACCGCTCGGCCCAGAACAGGTTGGAGCCGCCTTCGTAAAGCGAGACGATGTTCTCGTCCGCGATCTGCGGAAGGACCCATTCCTTCTTGCCCCAGATGCCCGAGCCGTAGGGCCACTGGGTGGATTTGTAGCGGTCCTCGAAGAGCTTCATCCACGCCTTGGCGCTGCGGTGGGCCAGGGCCTGCATATCGTGCTTTACTTCCAGCAGCGAATCGCAGGTCTTGCAGCGGTAGACGATCTTGTTGAGCGGATATTGCTCATTGCACTTTTCGTTGATACATTGAAACCAGGCTCGATATGGCATAGGCTTTAACCTCGGTTATCGGAAAGCATTGACAGCGCCTGCCGCGAACTGCTGCCGGGAGGCGACTGTATCGAAACAACGCGCGCTTCCCGGGCATCGGGAAATATAGCACAATGACCGGTCTATAATCAATGCAAAATTACCGGTTGTGCAGCATTGATCGCATTCGGCACATTCTGTCGGCTGTTGTTTGTTCATTTCCCGGCATAGTCCTTTTACAGTTGCGCTTCATCGCTATTTTTTGTATGATGTTTTTTCCGCGTTGCAAGATAAGATGGTCAGTTACGTCGCTTCGTCGCAAGGAGCGCCGGGATGAAAGATGTTCACGCATACATAGCGTTCACGGCGCTTCCGCTTCGCTCGCGTGGCCCGGATTTTTTGCACAATCACAGCCGGCTTCGGCGCGCGCGCACGTATTGATCCTATGCAACGCAACCGACCCGGGTAGTTACAGAAAAATTTACCATTGTTTTTCAGGAGAAACGTATGGACCTTTGCCCCTGCGGTTCCAACAGTGCTTATGCAGAATGCTGCCGACCGGTGATCACCGGCGAGAGCATCGCAACGACAGCGGAACAACTCATGCGCTCCCGCTACAGCGCATTCGTTAAGAAAGAGATCGAATACATCCTCGCATCCCTGCATCCCGGGCAACGGTCCGATTATGATGAAAAAAGCACCCGCGCCTGGGCCGAGAGCGCGGAGTGGCAGGGGATCAAAATAGTAAACACATCCGCCGGGGGGCCGGAGGACAGCGAGGGGCAGGTCGAATTCGTGGTGTCCTATATCGAGAAGGGGAACAGGCAGGAACACCACGAGCTATCCTCGTTCAAGAAGGAGAACGGCGTCTGGTACTTTACCACCGGGAAGACCATGCCGAAACCGGTGGTCCGCGCAGCACCCAAGACCGGCCGCAATGACCCCTGTCCGTGCGGCAGCGGCAGGAAATTCAAGAAGTGCTGCGGCTAACAAGCATGACCGCAGTTTAGAACGTGAGTTAAAAGGGGATTGCGATGTTGCAAAAAAAGACCCTGAAAAGATCATGCAGGAGTTCCGGCTGCGCCAGAGCCGCCAGTTCATCGC
>JBARHM010000026.1:0-7440 GCA_049799235.1 Gallionella sp. | reverse complement strand
GTATAGGAGGCAAGCATGCAACAGAAAATCGATCAGGTGGTGGCCGTTCTGCAACAGGCGGTGCGGGATTTTCCACCGGTTTGCTTCGCCAACAGCCTGGGCGCGGAAGACATGGTGCTGACCGATCTGATCGCAAAAAACTGGCTGAACATCGAGATGTTCAGCCTGGATACAGGACGCCTGCCGCAAGCCACCTATGATTTGATGCAGGTGGTAAGTGAGCGTTATGGTATCCCGCTGAAGGTTTACTTTCCGGACACCAAAGCGGTGGAAACATACGTTGCGAAAAACGGGATTAATGGCTTTTACGACAGCGTTGAGGCGCGCAAGAGCTGCTGTTACGTGCGCAAGGTCGAGCCGTTGCGCCGTGCGCTGGCAGGCAAGGGTGCATGGGTCACCGGACTTCGCCGGGATCAGGCGGTCACGCGCGGCACGATGGAAATTTCCGCCTATGATGGCGACCATGGCTTGCAGAAATTCAACCCGCTGCTGGATTGGTCGAACAAGGACGTGTGGGCGTATATCCGCCAGCACGATGTTCCTTACAACAAGCTGCATGATCAGTTCTATCCCAGTCTGGGCTGCGCGCCCTGCACCCGTTCCATCACTGCCGGTGAAGACATCCGCGCCGGAAGATGGTGGTGGGAAAACCCGGAGGACAAAGAATGCGGTTTGCACGAAGTCAAACCGGTTCTCTTGAAACGAGCGTAGCATTGGTTTTGCGGGTTTTGCAAAAAATCATCGCTAGCGCGCTACTGAGTTAGCCGGATCGGATATTTGGTGAATCGGAAAATATTATGAAACTGGTCGAGAAAGACATGACTGCACATACGTTTACCCACTTGGATGCGCTGGAAAGCGAATCCATACACATCATGCGCGAGGTCGCGGCGGAGTGCAAAAATCCCGCTCTGCTGTTCTCCGGCGGCAAGGATTCCATCGTGATGCTGCGCCTTGCGGAGAAGGCGTTCCGCCCTGCAAAGTTTCCGTTCCCGCTGGTGCACATCGACACCGAGCACAACTTCCCCGAGGTGATCGCGTTTCGCGACAAGCGTGCCGCGGAGCTGGGCGAACGGCTGATCGTGCGCTCGCTGGAAGACTCGATCAGGAAAGGCACGGTGGTGCTGAAGAGCGCGACGCAAAGCCGCAATGTCTTCCAGTCGGTGACCCTGCTGGAAACCATTGCCGAATTCGGCTTCGATTCCTGCATGGGCGGCGCGCGCCGTGACGAGGAAAAATCTCGCGCCAAGGAGCGTATCTTCTCGTTCCGCGACGAGTTCGGCCAGTGGGATCCGAAAAACCAGCGCCCGGAGCTGTGGGACATCTACAACACCCGTGTGCATCCCGGCGAAAACATCCGGGTATTCCCGATCAGCAACTGGACTGAAATGGACATCTGGCAATATATTGCCCGTGAAAAACTCGAGATACCCAGCATCTATTTTGCGCACGAGCGGGACGTGATCCAGCGCCCCGGCGGCATCATGCCGGTAAGCGAACTGGTCCAGCCGCAACCGGGCGAAAGGGTGGTCAGGAAAACCGTGCGTTTCCGCACTGTGGGCGATATCACCTGCACCTGCCCGGTGGAATCTACTGCAAGGAACGCATTGGAGATCATCGCGGAAACCGCGATCACTCGCATCACCGAGCGCGGCGCGACACGTATGGACGATCAAACTTCCGACGCTTCGATGGAGTTGCGCAAGAAAGAAGGATATTTTTAAAGGCATCCATATATATGAGCAACACCACTCAATTATTACGCTTTATCACCGCGGGCAGCGTCGACGACGGCAAGAGCACGCTGATCGGCCGCCTGCTGCATGACTCGAAATCGATTTTTGAGGATCAGCTTTCGGCCATTTCAAAAACCAGTGCAAAGCGCGGCATGAGCGCCGTCGATCTGTCCCTGCTCACCGACGGCCTGCAGGCCGAACGCGAACAGGGCATCACCATCGACGTGGCCTACCGATATTTTGCCACGCCCAGGCGCAAGTTCATCATCGGCGACACGCCCGGTCACGAGCAATACACGCGCAATATGGTGACCGCCGCGAGTACCGCCAACCTCGTCGTCATCCTGGTCGATGCGCGCAAGGGCGTGCTGGTGCAGACGCGCCGCCACACCTATCTGGTGAGCTTGGTCGGCATCCCGCACATCGTGCTGGCGGTCAACAAGATGGACATGGTGGATTATTCCGAGGCGCGCTTCAGCGAGATCTGCGCTGAGTATCTGAAATTCACTGCGCAACTCGGCCTGAACGATATCACCTGCATCCCGCTGTCGGCATTGAAGGGAGACATGCTGGTAGATCGCGGCGATAACATGGACTGGTATCAGGGCACGACACTGATGAACCTGCTGGAAAACATCGTGATCGACCACGATGTGAACACCACCGACTTCCGGTATCCGGTGCAATGGGTATGCCGTCCTCAAACCGACGCATATCACGACTTCAGGGGGTTCATGGGTCGCATCGAAGCCGGCGAGATCGCAGTCGGCGACGAGATCACCGTGCTGCCCTCGGGACGCACCAGCAAGGTAAAAGAGATCTTCACTTACGACGGCAATCTGCGGCGTGCCTACGCACCCCAATCCGTGACGCTCACGCTGGAAGACGAGATCGACATCTCGCGAGGAGACATGTTCGTGAATGGCGGAGCTGCGCCAAAAGTGGCAAATGAATTCGAAGCGATGCTGTGCTGGCTGTCCGAAACGCCGCTCGACAAGAATCGCAAGTATCTCGTCAAGCACACCACTCGCACCGCGAGATGTTTGTTCTCCAGCATCGACTATCGTGTGGACGTGAATACCCTGGAACAACACAGCGCCACCACGCTCAACATGAACGACATTGCACATGTGGCGATGAAGGTACAGCAACCGCTGGTGTTCGACAGTTACACTACTGATCGTGCCACCGGCAGTTTCATTCTGATTGATGAGGCAACGAATAATACCGTTGCGGCGGGGATGATCGCCTGAAGCAGAAGCAGGGCGGAACGTTATGTAATCCAGTCCAGCAAGCATTGAGCGCGCGTGACTTGCCGCTATAATGGCGTAACATTCCCACTCTTGGACTTCCCATGTACCAGAGTTACTTTGGCCTCGCCGAAGAGCCGTTTTCCATCGCGCCGGACCCTCGCTATCTCTACATGAGCCGGCGTCATCAGGAAGCGCTTGCACATCTGCTTTATGGCGTGAATGCGGGCGGAGGGTTTGTGTTGCTGACTGGCGAAGTGGGTGCCGGCAAGACCACGGTGTGCCGCTGCCTGCTCGAGCAGATACCTGAATCCTGCGATGTTGCTTACATCTTCAATCCCAAGCTGACGGTCGCGGAGTTGCTCTCGACCATCTGCGCTGAATTCGGCATCACCTGTCCGCCCGGCAACACCAGCGTCAAGGTGTACATCGATTGCATCAACGCCTATCTGCTCGACGCGCATGCACGGGGCCGGCATACGGTGCTGATCATCGACGAGGCGCAGAACCTTTCTGCTGATGTGCTGGAGCAATTGCGGCTGCTTACCAATCTGGAAACCAACCAGCGCAAGCTTTTGCAGATCATATTGCTGGGCCAGCCTGAGTTGGCGGTGATGCTGGCGCAGCGGGAGCTGCGGCAGCTTGCCCAACGGATAATCGCACGTTATCACCTGGGACCGCTGGACAAGCAGGAAATCGCTGCCTATGTGCAGCATAGACTTGGAGTTTCGGGCGCGCAGCGCCAATTGTTCCCGCTCGCATTGATGGGTCGTTTGTACCGCTTGAGCGAAGGCATTCCCCGGATCATCAACGTGCTGTGCGACCGGGCGCTGCTGGGCACTTACGCGCAAAGCAAGGAGCGGGTCGATCATGCGACCCTGGAACAGGCGGCACGCGAGGTGTTCCACAATCCGGCGGCGCAACCACGAATGTTGCGCCCCCTTCTGGTAGGCTTGCTGCTGGCCAGCATCGCGCTGGCGGCAGTACTGTACCAGTCCGCTGATCAAATCCCGCTACAGGCGAAAACCGAAGTTCAAGCAGTGGCTGCCAAACCTGTAGCAGCTTTGCCGGCTGTACTGGAATGGCCGGCAACGTATCCGCTCTCGCACAGCAAGGAGACGGCTTACACCGCGCTATTCAGGGCATGGGGCAAAGATTATCAGGGAGAGAATGAGTGCCGTCAGGCTGAAGCCTTTGGTTTACGTTGCCTGACCGCGCGCGGAGGACTGGATGAACTGCGTCAATTGAATCTGCCCGCAGTCCTGCTGATGCAAGACAGCCAAGGGCGGAAATTCTATGCGACGTTGATCAAACTTGACGATCACTCCGCCACTTTTGACGTAGGTGCCGAAACCAAGGCAGTTGCACTTGACGCTCTTGCAGAGCAATGGTCTGGGCACTACACCCTGCTGTGGCGCGTGCCGCCGCTTGCAAGCAAGAAGCTGCGCCCGGGAGACCACGGCCCGGATGTGCAATGGCTGGCCAAGCAACTCGCGCAACTCCATGGCAAAGCTGCGGAAACCACCAAGGATCAGGTATTCGATGAAGCCATGATGCGTGAAGTCAAACAGTTTCAACTTGCCCAAGGACTTATTCCTGACGGCACTGTCGGACCTCAAACCATGATGCGCCTGAGCAGCGCGGCAGACCTGAACGCGCAGAAATTAAGCCGCGAGCAAGGGAAATAGTAGCCATGTCGTATATCCTGGAAGCGCTAAAAAAATCCGACCAGCAGCGTCAACGTGGCGCAACGCCAACATTGCAGGCCACACAGGTAACAGTGGTTGCACCCAAACGTCCCATGTTTATCTATTACGGCCTGCTTGCGGCAATATTGCTCGGTGCCGGGATCATGATCGGCTGGCTCCGTCCATGGCAACCGCAACAACCGCCCCCTGAGACAGAACCTGTTGCCGCGAAATCGCCGGTCCAGATTTCGGAACAAGCCGCGCCAGCAACTTTGACCGCGCCACCTGAAAGGCCCAGTGAGGTAGCTCAGGAATTTCCGGCAACGAATCTAACGCGAGCCGGGCAACCTGTTCCCGTGGCAGGTGCCATGAAGCCGAACAACCCGGTACCCGTCAGCCCTGGGACACCCAGCGCGGAGGTGCCCGTTCCGGATAGGACCATACAAGAGAGCCCTGCCAGCCTTGGTGGCGTTGCACAGGAGCAAGAAGCGGTACCCTTGAACGAACTGCCTCTCCAGATTCAGCGGGAGATTCCGGTTATGACGGTTCAACTCCATGCCTATTCGAGCAACCCCAGCGAGCGTCTTGTCAGTATCAATTCCATAAGGTTGCGGGAAGGCGGATCCTTGATGTTGGGTCTCAGGCTGGAACAGATCACACCTGACGGGATGATATTCAGCTATAAGGGATATCGTTTTCAGCGCGGCATTCAGTAGCATTCATCCCGGAATTTAATCAGAGTTCAAATTGCATTAATGATATTTCATATCCATGACGGCCGCCAATTAAGGAATTTGTCACGAACTGCGCAATGTTCAACAAACCTGTTGTAGCACTCGATGTTGAATTCAGCCAGGCTAAACGTAAAGCGAGCGTAGAGAAGTTTCAGTCTTGCGGCTAACGAAGCAATTTCTCCTATCAAGCTGCGCTGCGCTATCGTAGTGTGCTATCTTTCGCACAATGATGAATCATTGACGCTTTCCTGACGAGATGAGCCTGTTCGCCCTGATCACCGCGCTGCTGCTGGAGCAAATCCACCCCCTTTCCTCGCGCAAATACCTGTTTGGCCTGTTGTCCGGCTATGTAAATTTTTTCCGTCAACGCTTCAACGCAGGCCAGCAGCGGCAAGGCACGATCGCCTGGCTGCTGGCCGTGTTGCCGTTGCTGGCCGGTGCAATAATTTTGTATCAGTTGTTTTACCGGGCAAGTCCGATCTTGGCTTGGGCATTCAACGTGCTGGTACTGTATCTCACGATGGGCTTTCGCCAGTCCAGCCATTACTTCACTGATATACACCGGGCGCTGCGCGAAGGCCGGCTGGATGACGCGCGCAGGCTGCTGTCTGATTGGCGAGGCAAGTCCTCACATGAATTGAACGCCGAAGAAGTTGCACGCCTCACGATAGAACAAGCATTGGTTGCATCGCATCGCAACGTGTTCGGCGTGGTCGTTTGGTTTGTATTGTTCAGCGCGGTCGGTTTGGGTGGGGCGGCGGGTGCTTTGCTGTACCGACTCGGGCAGTTCTTGCGCTGGCATCTGGAGGGAGAATTCGAAGATCCCTTATCCATGCACCCGGATGAAGCCGAAATGGAGGACTTGGTGGATGGGGAGTGGGGCAGGGGCGAATTCGGCGGGTTCTCACGCCTGGCGTTTTACATTCTGGACTGGTTGCCAGTCCGTCTGACTGCGATGACATTCGCCATCGTCGGCAACTTTGAAGACGCGATCTATTGCTGGCGCACCCAGGCGAATGGCTGGCCTGATGCCGAAACGGGGATTCTGCTTTCCAGCGGGGCGGGTGCATTGGGTGTGCATCTTGGCATGCCGATACAGCAAGGCGGATTGTTGCTGGATAGACCGGAACTGGGTATCGGCGATGATGCCGATACCGGCTTCATGCAAAGTACCGTCGGGTTGGTGTGGCGTTCGGTAGTGTTCTGGCTGATTCTGTTGATGTTGCTGACGTTTTCTAACTTGGTGGGATAGCGAGCGCAGTTTGATCATCACCTGACACTAGCCGAGTCTGTCATTGACGTCGCGTATAATGCAAAGAGTCGTTATAATTTTATACGAACACCATAGTGCTTTGCGGATTTCATCCCATTTCCAGATTATTTTGTCACAGGTAAATCATCCATATGTCCCGTGCCTTGCATTTGATTTTGCCGGCATTCGCTTGTCTGCTGGCGGCTTGCAGTACTGTCGAGGAAAAAAAACCATTCGACGGACCTTTGATCTGGCCACAGCCGCCTGACCGACCGCGTTTCGCCTATGAGACCATGCTGCGATCCCCTGCGGATATAGCGCTCGTGACAGACGAGCTCAAATTGCGCGAGAAACTCACCGGCTTGCAGGCGGCATCTGACAAGCCGGTGATGGATAAACCTTCCTCCATCGTGGCCAGGAATGGGAAGATTTATGTGGCCGATACCGGTTCCAACACCATCGTCGTATTTGATTTGCCGCGCCGCAAAATCTTCCGATTCGGCATACGCGAACCCGGTACCCTTGCCAAACCGGCAGGACTTGCACTTCTTGAAGTAATGATAGAGGGTACCAAACAAATAGTCGCTGTTTATGTCGCCGATTCCATACTGCGCAAGGTAAATGTGTACGATCCTTACGGATTTTTTCTGTATTCGGTGGGGAGTCCGGATGATCTCGAAAGGCCCACCGGCGTGGCGGTGAGTCGCGATGGACAGCGTATCTACGTCGTAGATCGCGCATACAACGAAAGCGATCAGCACCGCGTGGTCGTCTATGACC
>JBARHM010000025.1:0-1840 GCA_049799235.1 Gallionella sp. | reverse complement strand
GCTGAACGCCGCGCGTGAAGGGGAACTCGCCCGGGAAGCCCGCGTCCCGAAGATAATCGAACGACTCGAGGTGCTCCGGCGTGTAGAGGCGATGGACCTCTTCCCCGGAGGTGCTCTCGAACCGGGGGCGACGCTCCCGCGACCTGGAGATCACCGGCGCGAGGATGTCGCGCTCCCAGCGCTCGCGCGCCTCCCGAAGACCGCCCGTTCCGTTCTTCCCGATCTTCCCCGCCATCGGGCCCTCCTATTCCACGAGGAGCAGCTTCGCCCCGGACTCTACGACCTGGCCTTCCTCGACGAAGATCTCCTTCACCTTCCCCGCGAGGGCGGACTTCAGCTCGTTCTCCATCTTCATCGCCTCGACGACGATCACTCCCTGGCCGGCCTCGACCTCCTGCCCTTCCGTGACCAGGAGCTTGACCACCTTTCCGGGCATCGGGGAGGTGAGCATCGCCTTCCCGGCGGAGCCTTTGCCGCCCGCGCGGATCATCGCCCGGCGCTGCTCGTTCATCAGGGTGAACTTGTGGCAGTCGCCGTTGATGAGCACCTCGTACTCCTCCTCCGGCAGCGGCGTCACGTCCACCTCGAACGACTCGTTTCCGTAAAGGACCGACCAGAGGTTGCCGGTGATCCGCTGCGCGTCCACGACGTGCTCCACCCCGTCGATCGCCACCTTGTAGTTCGACCCGCCGAGCTCCTCGATGGAGATCGTCACTTCCCGATCGTCGATCGTCGCCACGTAGCTCATCGTCGCACCTACCCGATCTTCCGGATGCCCGGGCGGGTGGAGTATTTCCACATCGAGACGGGACCGGCCGCCTCCCCGGGTTGCTGGGCCACCGAGCGCTTCCGCTCCTCCGTGAACACCTGGATCGCCGCCGTGACCAGGGCGACCTCCTCGTTGGCGAGCTTGCGCCCCTCTTCCTCCTTGAAGAACACCTGTTCGATGAAATTCGTGTCGAAGTTCCCCTCGATGAAGTGCGGGTTGTTCATCACGCGGATGTGGAACGGGACGGTGGTCTTCACGCCGGTGACCACGTACACGCCGAGGGCGCGCTTCATCCGGGCGATCGCCTCGGTCCGGTCCTTCCCCCACGTGACCAGCTTGGAAATGATCGGGTCGTAATAGATCGGGATCTCGAACCCGGCGTACACGCCGGAGTCGTCCCGCACTCCGGGGCCGCCGGGCACCCGCAGGGACGTGATCACGCCGGGGCACGGGAGGAAGTTGCTGTCCGGATCCTCGGCGTAGATGCGGCATTCGATCGCGTGCCCCGTCTGCTTCACGTCCTCCTGCCGGATCGAGAGCTTCTCCCCGGCCGCCACGCGGATCTGCTCCTTGACGATGTCGATCCCGGTCACCATCTCCGTGACCGGGTGCTCCACCTGGAGCCGGGTGTTCATCTCGAGGAAGTAGAAGTTCCGTTTCGCGTCCACGAGGAACTCGCACGTCCCCGCGCCCTCGTACTTCACCGCCCGCGCCGCATCGATCGCCACCTTCCCCATCGCGGCCCGCATCTCGGGGGTAACGATGACGGAGGGTGACTCCTCGACCACCTTCTGGTGGCGCCGCTGGATGGAGCATTCACGCTCGCACAGGTGGACGTAATTCCCGTGCCGGTCCCCAAGGAGCTGTATCTCCACGTGGCGGGGGCTCTCTATGTACTTCTCGACGTAGACGGAGTCGTCGCTGAAGGCGGATTTCGCCTCCGACTTCGCCATCCGCAGGGAGGACGAAAGCTCGGACTCCTCCCTCACCAGCCGCATCCCCTTGCCGCCGCCCCCGGCGGTCGCCTTGAGCATCACCGGGAGACCGATCTCCTTCGCGACGCGGAGGACC
>JBARHM010000024.1:0-2829 GCA_049799235.1 Gallionella sp. | reverse complement strand
CCCAACAACCTGGTCATCTGGGGCGATGACATCGGCGGCTTCAACGTCAGCGCCTACAATCAGGGCATGATGGGTTACAAGACTCCGAACATCGATCTCATCGCGAAAGAAGGCGCGCTGTTCACCGACTGGTACGGCCAGCAGAGCTGCACCGCCGGGCGCGCCGCCTTCGTCACCGGACAGTCGCCGATCCGCACCGGCCTGACCAAGGTCGGGCTGCCTGGTGCGCCCGAGGGACTCAAGAAGGAAGACCCGACGCTCGCCGAGTTGCTCAAGCCTTACGGCTACGTGACCGGCCAGTTCGGCAAGAACCATCTTGGCGACCGCAATGACTTCTTCCCGACAGTTCACGGCTTTGACGAATTTTTTGGCAACTTTTATCACCTGAACGCGGAGCAGGAACCGGAGCATCCGGACTATCCTAAGGATCCCAAGTTCAAGGCGATGTTCGGTCCGCGCGGCGTATACCACTGTTACGCGACAGATAAGGATGATCCCACCGTGGACCCGCGGTTCGGCAAAGTCGGCAAGCAGAAATGCGAAGATACCGGTCCGCTCACGATCAAGCGCATGGAGACGATAGACGAGGAGATCACCAAGGGTGCTTTGGATTTTATCGAAAAGGCGCACAAGGACGGTAAGCCCTTCTTCGTCTGGTGGAACTCCACCCGCATGCACATCTTCACACACCTCAAATCCGCATCGGTCGGCAAGACCGGCCTTGGCATCTATCCCGATGGAATGGTCGAGCACGACGGCATGGTCGGCCAGTTGCTCAAGAAGCTCGATGACCTCGGCATCGCCGATAACACGATCGTGATGTATTCCACCGACAACGGGGCGGAGGCGATGAGCTGGCCCGATGGCGGCACCACCATGTTCCGCGGCGAGAAGAACACCAACTGGGAAGGCAGCTACCGTGTACCCACCGTCATCCGCTGGCCCGGCGTCATCAAGCCCGGTACGATCAGCAATGAAATTGCCGCGCACGAAGACATGATTCCGACGCTGCTGGCCGCCGCAGGCGATGCTACTGTGAAAGAGGACTTGTCGAAAGGCAAGAAGGTCGGCAACACCACCTTCAAGGTCCACCTCGACGGCTACAATCTGATGCCCGCCCTCAAGGGCGGTGGCGAATGGCCGCGCAAGGAGTTCATCTACTGGACCGATGACGGCAACGTCGCTGCACTGCGCTACAACAATTGGAAGATCGGCTTCCTCAGGCAAGATGCGGAAGGTCTGCATGTCTGGATCGAGCCTTTTGTGGAATTGCGTGCCCCCTCGATCACCAATCTGCGCAGCGACCCCTTTGAACGCGCCCAGTATGAGGGCATGGATTACGAACGTTGGTATATGGACCACATGTTCGCGATAGCGCCGGCAGCGGTATACGTCGCGCAGTGGCTGCAGAGCTTCCGCGAATTCCCGCCGCGCCAGAAGCCCGGCAGCTTTAACCTCGAAAAGGTGATGGAGGCGGTGACCGCACCCCATAAGGGCAGTAACTGACCCCCTGCTGGAAAAAGCGAATCAAGATCGGACCGCCCTCGCTTTTATGGGGAGCGTCCCGATGATCTTGGAAATTAACTAAGGAGGTCCATCCATGGAAGCCACTACAAGAATTCCTCGTCGCTGCAAGCACAAGCGAAGAATGCGCGGCGAATTCGAGGAGATCGTATAATCGCGCCTGCACCACAATAACCACGAGCACGAAAGCCCGGGAGACCTGAAAAATGACATTGGCAATTCGCAAACACGAGGGACGTTCCCTGGTAACCCTGATGATCCTGATTCTGGTCGTGGCGGGACTGCTGTTCGCCGCCTACATCTGGGCCATGTTGAGCTGGAGCTACTCCAGCGGAGAGCGTGCCGGCTGGGTGCAGAAGCTGTCGGATAAAGGCTACCTGTGCAAGACATGGGAAGGCGAGATGGCCCTGGTTTCGCTTCCCGGCTCGATGCCCGAGAAATTCATATTCACGGTGCGGGACGATAAAGCGGCGGAAAAGCTCAATGCTGTGATGGGCAAGCGCGTGGCCCTCCACTACGAGCAGCACATCTGGCTTCCCACATCGTGCTTCGGAGAAACAAACTATTTCGTGACGGACGTAAAGGTCATCGAAGACAGCCCGGCCCCGCTGATCGTTCCAGGCAACTCCGCCCCGCAGCCTCAGAAGTAGCTGCCGCAAAAAGAGTAATACCCCTTCGGACGAGCTGCGCTTATGTGCCTGTAATTGGAAACCATTGCCGAGACCTGTTCAGAGTGCTATATTCGGCTCTCAACAAATGGAGGTTTGACGAAATGGCAAATGTGATTTTGGCGGAAACGACCGCGAGTGTTTCTGAGCTGAAAAAGAATCCGATGGCAACGGTCGCAGCCGGAGAGGGTTTTCCGGTGGCGATCTTGAACCGCAATGAGCCTACATTCTATTGCGTTCCGGCGAAGGCTTATGAAGCGCTGATGGACAAGCTGGAAGACATGGAGCTGAATGCCATCGCCGATACGCGCCTGAAGGACGGAAAGAAGCTGGTGCAGGTCAAGCTCGATGAGCTATAAGCTGGCGTTCCATCCCGATGCGTTGGCGGAGTGGCGCAAGCTGGATGCGACGGTGAGCGAGCAGTTCAAGAAGAAATTGGCCGAACGTTTGCAACATCCGCGTGTTCCTGCGGCAAGGCTGGCGGGACACAAGGATCGTTACAAGATCAAACTGCGTAGCGTGGGGTACCGCCTGGTATACGAAGTGAGAGATGCCGTGTTTCTGGTGATCGTGGTTGCCGTGGGTAAGCGGGAGCGCCATGCGGTATATCGCATGGCGGCGAAACGTTAGGGGAATG
>JBARHM010000023.1:0-3863 GCA_049799235.1 Gallionella sp. | reverse complement strand
GCCTTGGCTTCGCCTATGCGGTCAAAGGCGGCGGCGACGCGGCGCTCGGAAGCGACCATATCGGGGCGGCGCTCCAGCATCTCCAGCGGCATGCCCACGGGCACGGGACCGGGAAATCTATCCAAGTCCTGACGGGCCTTCAACTCAGCAGCTGGATAGCGCCCCAGCAACAATTCCAGTGCACGTAGCGCTTGCGAGTGACCAAGGCGGATCTGCGCAACGTTGTCCTCGAAGTTGCCGAGGTTGGCGCGTGCCAGCATGACATCCTGCTCACTGCCGGCACCCACTTGCTGGCGTTTCTCTGCAATGGAGACGAGTTGCTGCGCAGATTTCACCATCTCGTTGGCGATCTGTAGTTGCAACCAGGTTTCGCTGGCGGTGAACCAGCTCCGGGCCGTGGTGGCGGCAAGGGATTGGCGTGCGAACTCAAAATCGGCCTGCGTCGATGCGTAGTTTTCCTGCGCGGCATTACGAGCGTAACGGAGGCGTCCCCAGAGGTCCAACTCCCACGACGCTCCGATAATCGCTCCTTGCAGCGCGGAGATTGCATCACCGCTGTTGCTGTTTTTGAATCCACCGGTGGCAAACAGATTCACTGCCGGACGCAGCGAAGCTTTGGCAAGCTCGACGTATTGCGAGGCTTGCTCTACTTTGGCGGCGGCTACCCGCAAATCCGGGTTGTTGGTGATCGCTTCGCGGACGAGCGCGTCAAGCTGCGGATCATTGAAGGTGGCAAGCCAGTTGTCCGATATATTGCCTTCCACTCCTCCGGCCTTCCAGGTGCTGTCCGGGGTCAACGTTGAGATGGTGCCGGATTGTTTCTGGATCTCGGCGCGCGTCGGCGGAGCCTTGGTGACGCAGCCGGCGATGAACAGCATGCACGTCAGCAGTGCCAGGAACCGCACGCGGACTGAAGCCCCGAATGTATCCTCGACTTCGCAGCGTGTTCTGCTTTTCATGCGTCACGCCTCAGTGCAGTTTGAGGATCAGCCAATCGAGTTTGGCGCCGACGCGGACAATGATCTTGCGAAGGATATGGATCATCTCGCCGCTGTCGGAGTAAACGGCACCGAAACCGCGAGCGCCCGACGCGAGGAACAGATCCTTGTCCTTCTCGTCCACGAGCAATCTCACCGCCAGGCTATTGGGCGGAATGGGTGCGATGCCGGCAGAGGTACTGGCCCCGCCGATCGGCAATTGTCCCTGTGCCGTGGCCCACATGATCGAGTCCACCTTGCATTTGATGATGCGGCCGGGATACATCGCAAGTGCAATCTCCGCCTCCTGACCGGGTTTGATCTCGCGGACTTCGTTCTGGGAATAGATGGCCATGATCCACTGCTCGTCCTCGACGAAGGTCATCGCCGGGGTCATCGGCAGCGGCACTGCCATCGCCCCGGGCCGCAGCGCGAGGGAAACCACCGTGCCGTTGGCCGGCGCGAAGTAAACGGTCTGCTCAAGACTCCATTTGGCATTCCCCAGTTGTGCTTCCGACTGCGCGAGTTGGCCTTCGAGTTGGACAGCATCCGACTGGGCCTGCTCGAGGTCGAACTCGTTGCCCGCGCCGGATTCGGCGAGTTCCTTGTATTGCTTCAATCGCTTGCGTACGAGTGCCAGCTTGGGATTTAACGTTGCAATGCTGGCTTCGGCGGCCTTCACTTCCAACTCGAAAGGTACGGGGTCGATCTTGAACAGGACGTCTCCTTTCTTGATCGGCCGGTTCGGCTCGATGGGCACTTCGGTGACCAGGCCTCGCACGTTCGTGTTGATCGGAACGACGTAGTTGACCACGCGCACGTCATGAGAGGACGGTGCGACGATATTCAGGAACAGGATCAGCGCCGTCAGACCGACGATGGGGAGGGTGACGACGATGACCTGGCTGACAAAATTCCAGGGCAGCCATTTGAACTTGAAGAAGATCAGCCAGACGAAGAACGAGTAGATGCCGAGCAGTATGATTTCCATCTCAGGCCTTTTCTCCCTTGTCGGCCTTGCCTTCGGCTGACACACCCGCATCGTCCTGGACATGCTCCAGCTTGTCGGTGCCGTAAGCAAGCTTGTACATGACCGGTTTGGAGTAGGCCCACAGCCAAGCCAGCGGCCAAAGCATGCCGCCGAAGAATAGCGAGAGCAGGCACAATGTCTTGATCGCATCGGTCTGGGGATGTTTTTTCTTCTCGGCTATCTTCTCGGGCAGGATATGCACCATCAGGAACACGGCGATGGCGGCGACAGGCGCAACGACCAGCACGACCCAAGCCATGACATCGGCAACTGCGTCGAGCGCCTCACCCTTGAACATCGAGGCGTGGGCGTAAGACTGAAGCGACATCAGCAAGAATAGAATCGCGCGGGTCACCCACCGGGTGGACGCAAACGGTTTTCGAATCGGCAAGTTTTGCGCAGTCGGTTTCATAAGGGGTCAAATCATTGCATAGTCATATTACTAAAGTAAAGTAACTAACGGTTTCACGCGATTTACAGCAGCCTAGCTCGACGCTGCGTTTGGTCACTTTGGTTTGCGTCGCTGAATGTTTGCGAAATCCCGGTTGAGTGCTATCAACGCTCAGACATGTCAATGTCGCGTGAAGAATTTTCCAGCGGTCAGAGAAGGGCGGTAACGGCTGCTTTTACAAACATGCATCTCGGGCGATCGACACGAACAAAAAAGCCGCTTGACTTGCCAAGCGGCTAACTTCGAACGTGCTGGCTGAAACAGTTGCGCGCCGGCGGGAAGTCACAGAACAGGCTTCCCTGGCGATGAAAAAGCTCTGTATCGGCTTTTTTTTACATCCGGAAAATAAAGTTCGCTCTCCAAATGTCGACTTTCGGAGATTCGCTTTGGGCTGTGTCGATATAAAGCTGGTTCCAGCTACCCTCGATTGCGAACCCGCGGTTCACGTCCATGCGCACGCCAAGTCCGTAGTTGTAGCTGACATTGGTCGAGGTCTTGGTGGGCTCATAGCACGAGTAACCCCAATACGGATAATAGTAGCAGCCGCCGCTTCCGCCGCTCGGATCTGCGATATTGGAATCAAGAAACGTCGAGCCGATGCCACCTGATACGAAGGGGGTGAAATCCCCGGACATGAAATAATAGACTGCATTCACATTGATGGTGGATGTATATAAAGTATTAGAGAAAGTTTGGGTCGGAATAACTGCAGCGGGATCTACAACTGTCGCTTTATAGTTCCTTCCGCTCCAGGAAAACTGGCCGTTGACCTGAAAATGATCGTTGAAGTTGTAGCCCATACCGAAACCCAGGCCAAATGCGGCATTCGTACTTGCGCTGGATCCATCGTCGAAAGTCTTGGAAGTGTAACCCATATAGTTGAGCGGCACGTTGAACTCCAGGCTCCCTGCGCCATTGTTGCCGCGGTTCGCCGCCTGTGCAGCCGGGATGCACAGCACAAGGCCGGCGATCGCCGCGAAGACCAGTTTCAAAAACATCATTGTCGTTTTCATTTTTGTCTCCATTAAAATCAATATCATCCTGCAAAGCAGGAACCTCCACTTCACTTGGCCGTATTCAATCAACCGCGTTCTGGCAAAAGTATATTCTCAGTCATCGAATATAACAACTGACGGATAAACTCAAAGATATCGGCACTGCAATGAGCAATATATATGCCAACAGGGCAAGGCCTATTCGGATATGCAATATCATTGCGAAGTGGAAAGGTTGTCGCTAGAATCAGCCGGCTCGCATTCTGGCTAAACCGTCCTCCCCGAGCAGCACAAATTTTTAGCACCCATCGAACAACAAGGAGATCTCTTCATGAACAAAATAATATTGCATCTGTTATCCATCGCCGCCGCGGTCGTGTTTGCGGCCGCACCGGCTGTATCCATGGCGG
>JBARHM010000022.1:0-11461 GCA_049799235.1 Gallionella sp. | reverse complement strand
TTTCCCCGGCTCGGCACCGACGGGCAATTTCACACCGCTCCTCCATTCCCAATTGCGTATACTTTTGTCCCATCGCAACACCTCCTTAAACAGATTAGAGTGTTGCACTTGGTTTGTGAATTCAGGGAATCCAGTATTTCGTATGGATTCCGGCTCGCGCGTTGCGCGTCCGGAATGACAATACGGTTGTAACTCACTTATACGATCCTAAATAACTGCTCTCCAGCACCACAAAGGCGACGATCATGCTGCGCTCATCGCTGATGGATAGATGGTGTCCGCTGATGCCCAACTTCGCAAGGTAATCTCGCAATTCATCATCAAACTGCAAGGCGGGTTTGCCCAGCCCGTCATGGGTGATGCTGATACGGCGCAAGCTGACCGGATGGCGTAATCCGCCGCCGGCCGCCTTGGCAAACGCTTCCTTGGCAGCGAAGCGTTTCGCCAGAAAGCGCGCATGATGTACTTGCGACTGGATTTCCGGCAACTCGCGCTCACTCAATATGCGTTCGGCAAGGCGATCCCCGTATCGATCCCACATCTTTTCCATGCGGTGGTAGTCGACGATGTCCGTGCCGATACCAAAGATCATGATATATCTACTGCCCAGCCTGATTCACCCGCAAGGAGTAGGCCGGTGGGTACCCGGCTGCTATGCAGCCACCCCTCCGCTCCCTGTGTCGCGTGCTCGTTCAATCCTGAGCGTAGCGGTCGTCGCTTTAGCGACGGGAACCGCACGGCCTGCCCCTTGCTGGTGCGCCTATCCATTCGATTTTTCTCGTCCTTCACTGATTTACTCCTGGCCATTCGATTAAACCCTCAAACGGGCAATTCGCTGGTTATGCGCGCCTCCTTGCACTCTCGCTTGCTCGATACGATTTCTATGGTTGTTTTGCCAGCAATGCCTTCATGTTTTTCATTGCGGCTTCAAGTCCGATGAATAGCGACTCTGCGATGATGGCATGGCCGATGTTCAGCTCGACCAGATTGGGAATCGCGACGATCTCCTGCACGTTGTGGTAGTTCAAGCCGTGTCCGGCATTCACCTGCAGGCCGTGGGCGTGGGCATGAACCGCCGCGACACGAAGGCGCTCAAGTTCATGCCGGTGTTCCGGCACGCTGTCCGCATCGGCATATTTTCCGGTGTGCAGCTCCACCACCGGCGCGCCGGTTTGGCGCGCCGCATCGATCTGCTTTTGATCCGGGTCGATGAACAGCGACACGCGTATGCCCGCTTCGGCGCAGCGTTCACACGCCGCCTTGACACTATCGAAGTAGCGCACCACGTCCAGGCCGCCCTCGGTAGTCAGTTCCTCGCGGCGCTCCGGCACCAGGCACAGATCGTGCGGTTTGATGCGCAGCGCGATGGCGATCATTTCGCCGGTCACGGCGCTCTCCAGGTTCATGCGCGTCTGCAGCATGTCGCGCAGCACTTCCACGTCGCGATCCTGGATGTGGCGCCTGTCCTCGCGCAAGTGCAGCGTGATCGCATCGGCACCGGCAGATTCAGCCAGCAGCGCGGCCCTCACCAGGTTGGGATAACGCTCCCCGCGAACCTGGCGCAACGTGGCGACGTGGTCGATGTTCAGTCCCAGCTTGATCATGATATTGGTTCGTTCATAGTTTTTGAAAGTCCTTGATAAGTTCACGCGTATGCAAAACCTTGCCGCCAAGCTGGTGGTTCAGCAACATGCGCATCAGTTGCTTGCTTTGCTGCGCGGTGGCCGGGTCGGCATAGTCATCCTTCGCCATGTCGAGCAGGGTCTTGCCCAGCACCGCTATGCCGGATGGCTCTGCTCCCTCGTCAGGCAGAACCCCGTGTTCCACGGCATAACGATAGCAGAGTTCCGCCTGTACTGTCTTGCCGCTGCCGGCTTCGCGCTCCAGCACCAGTGCATAGCCCAATTCCTGAAGCAGGTGTTTTTCAAAGCAGCGCAATGTGGCGGCATGGTCGGTTCGATCTGCCAGACGCTGCAAGGTGGCGCGGTAATAGTCGAACAATTGCTCGTGAGGATCATCCCGCGCCAGCAGGTTGACCAGCAATTCGTTAAGGTAGAACCCGCACATCAGCGCCGTTCCCTGCAGATAGGGTTGTCCGCCCTGCCATTCGGCACTGTGCAGGGTACGCACTTCGCCCTTGCCGAACCAGCTCAATAACAGAGGCTGGAATCCCAGCAGCAAGCCGCGCAAGCCGGACCTAGGGCGCCGCGCTCCGCGAGCCACGATTGCCAGCCGCCCGTGTGATCGGCTGAACACATCGAGCATCAGGCTGGTTTCCCGGAACGGATGGCTGTGCAGCACGAATGCCGGTTCGTCCTGGATTTTTTGCCGGCTCGCTGCGGTCATTCGTAGCCCAGGGAGCGCAACACGCGTTCGTCATCGGCCCAACCGCTGCGCAACTTGACGAACACTTCGAGGAACACTTTGCCATCGAACAACTTTTCCATATCCAGCCGTGCCTGGGTGGCGATCTCCTTGAGCTTTTTACCCTTTTTGCCGATCAGCATCGCCTTGTGCGATTCACGATCCACCAGTATTGCGGCATGGATGCGGCGCAACTTGGGCTGATGCTGGGGGCCTTCCGTCTTGAATTGCTCGATCACCACGCTGGTCGAATAGGGCAACTCGTCGCCGGTATAGCGGAAGATCTTCTCGCGCAATATTTCCGCGGCAAGAAAGCGTTCGCTGCGATCGGTGATGTCGTCCTTGTCGAAGATCAGTTCGCCTTCAGGCAGATGGCTGCGTATCGTTTCCAGCAATTCGTCCAGTTTGCTGCCGAGCTTGGCGCTGACCGGCACGATCGCGGCGAACCCTTCGACTCTGCTACGCGGAGCTTGTCCTGAGCTTGCCGAAGGACTCAGGACATGCTTGAAATCCTGCGCGACCCGTTCCGCAAACGCGAACAGTTGCCCCTTGTCATCCACCTGGTCGATCTTGTTGATCACCAGGATGACCGGACGGTTGTCCGGCAGCAGCTTGAGCACTTCCTGATCGCGTTCGTCGTAGCGCAATGCCTCGAGCACATACACCACCACCTGCACGTCGCGCAGGCTGCTGGTCACCACGCGGTTCATGCCGCGATTCAGGGCGTTGAGGTGTTTGGTCTGGAATCCCGGCGTGTCGACAAAAACGAACTGGCTGTGCTCGTCGGTGTGGATGCCGTGTATGCGATGGCGCGTGGTCTGGGCCTTGCGCGAGGTGATGCTGATCTTCTGTCCGATCAGGTGGTTGAGCAATGTGGACTTGCCGACGTTGGGACGCCCGACGATGGCGATGAATCCGCTGCGAAATGGTTCTTGCATACCTTCGGCCTGATGGTTGGTCCCGGAATCCGCTCGCTGTTGGGTCATGTTGCTTTTGTCATTCGCTTTATCATTTCACTTTCGGCATCTGCTGATAGGCTGCCTGAGCCGCCTGCTGCTCGGCATTGCGGCGGCTGCTTCCGTCACCGCGGGCGGTTATCCCGAGCGACGGAATGGTGCACTCGACCTGGAACGATTGGGCATGAGCGGCGCCCTGGGTGGCGATCACTGTGTAGCTCGGCAAAGGGATGTGCCTGCCTTGCAGATATTCCTGCAGCAGAGTTTTTGCATCCTTGCCCAGTGTCTGCATATCCACTGTTTCCAGATAAGGCAGGTACAGGTTCAATATCACCTGTTCGGCTGCAGCAAATCCGCTATCCAGGAATACCGCGCCAAACAACGCTTCCAAGGCATCCGCCAGAATGGACGGCCGGCGGGATCCGGCGCTTTTGCGTTCTCCCTCGCCCAATTTTAAATGGTTGCCCAACTCGAGTTGCTTGGCAATTACCACCAGGGTCTCTTCCCTGACCAGATTGGAGCGCAACCGCGACAGTTCGCCTTCGCTCAACAGCGGGAACGAACCATAGAGATGCTTTGCGATAACGCAGCCGAGGATGCTGTCGCCCAGGAATTCAAGGCGCTCGCTATGATCAGGCGCGTAGCTGCGATGCGTCAGGGCTCGCTGCAATAACTGCGGATCGTTGAAGTCATAACCCAGTTGCCTGCACAGCATGCTGCACCCCGGGTTCGAATGGGTTGCTGTTGGGTGATCCTGCACCCTGCGGACATCCTTATTGGTCACTGCTCGGATTGAATTCCAGGACGATGCTTGCGTTCCCGAAAAGCGGAAGCTTCACGGAATAGCTCGCGCTGAGTTCCAATCGCCCGTCACCGCTGGCGATTTCAATATCATCGGATTTAATGACTGTGATGGCGTCGATCGAGGCGCGCCGTTCGAACGAGTTCCGAATCTCGCGCGGGGAAGCCTTTGCCATGTTAGGGTCACGGACGATCTCGTTAAACACTTTGTTGATCTGCGCATTCTGGATGAAGGCCGGGACGAGCTTGATTCCGAAGATACTTACCACCACCAGCAGGAAAGCACCAAACACGAACCCGCCAAAGCTTATACCGCGCTGATGCACCGGCATTGATGTATTCATCTTGTTCTCCTTTTACCTCGTTATATGGACAGTCCGATACGCTTCAAATCAGAAAAATTCATCCAGACAAAAAACGCCTTGCCGACGATCTGGTTGTCCGGAACGAAACCCCAATAACGGCTGTCGCGGCTGTTGTCGCGATTGTCGCCCATCATGAAGTAATGACCTGGCGGCACCTTGCAGCGCACCATGTCATCGTCGTAACTGCAATTTTCGCGGCCGATGATCTCCGCCACCGAACCCAGACGCAAGGTCGGCATCTCTGGATTGACCAGTATTGCATGCTTGCGCTCACCCAGCGTTTCAATGCGCTTTTCAGTATGCACGAAGTTCAGGCCCGGCTCGACATAATTGTAATCCCCATCCGGTTCCTGCGCTTGTTCGACGCCGTTTACCCACAACCGCTTGCCGCGATATTCGATGGTGTCTCCAGGAATGCCGACAACGCGCTTGATGTAATCCAGCGACGGATTTTCCGGATAGTGGAAAACCATCACATCGCCTCGCTTGGGATCATTGAACTGCACCAGTTTGTGATTGATGATCGGCAAGCGGATGCCATAGGTGAATTTATTCACCAGAATGAAGTCGCCGACTTGCAGAGTCGGAATCATCGAGCCCGAAGGTATCTTGAACGGTTCGACCAGGAAAGAGCGGATGAAGAACACGACCAGGATGACCGGAAAGAAGCTCTTGGCATATTCCACCCACCACGGCTCGGCAACCTCTTTGCCTCGCTTTGCTGCCAGGGTGAAGTGATCAAGCAACCAGATCGCCCCGGTCACCAGCAACAATACGAACATTATCAGTGCAAAATCCATCGCTACTCCCAAACCATTAATCTTCCACACGCAGGATTGCCAAAAAAGCCTCCTGCGGAATTTCTACGCTGCCCACCTGCTTCATGCGCTTCTTGCCTGCTTTTTGCTTTTCAAGCAATTTCTTCTTGCGCGATATATCGCCACCGTAGCATTTTGCCAGCACGTTCTTGCGCAAAGCTTTGACGTTCTCGCGCGCGATGATGTTCGATCCTATGGTTGCCTGTATCGTCACATCATACATCTGGCGTGGGATCAGCTCGCGCATTTTGGCCGCCACCTCACGCCCGCGATACTGGCTGTTGGTGCGATGCACGATGATCGCCAGCGCATCCACTTTCTCGCCGTTGATCAGCATATCAACCTTGACTACATCCGCAGCACGATATTCCTTGAATTCATAGTCCATCGAGGCATAGCCGCGCGATACGGATTTCAGCTTGTCGAAGAAGTCCATAACGATCTCGGCCATCGGCATTTCATAGACCAAAAGCACCTGCTTGCCATGGTAGGAGATATTGATCTGCACCCCGCGCTTTTGCGTGCACAGGGTGATGACCGACCCGACATACTCGTTCGGCATGTACAGATTCACCGTGACGATCGGCTCGCGTATCTCCTCGATCTTCGATGGGTCTGGCATCCTGGAGGGATTGTCCACAGTCAGCACCTTGCCGTCGCGCTGCACCACCTGGTAAATCACCGTCGGCGCAGTAGTGATCAAATCCATGTCGAACTCGCGCTCGAGCCGCTCCTGCACGATCTCCATATGCAACAACCCCAGAAATCCGCAGCGGAAACCGAAACCCAATGCTTGCGAGACTTCGGGTTCGTACTGCAGCGCAGCATCGTTGAGCTTCAGCTTTTCGAGCGAGTCGCGCAGCGCTTCATATTGGTTCGATTCCACAGGGAACAGCCCGGCGAAAACCTGCGGCTGGATTTCCTTGAAGCCAGGCAGCGGTTGTTTGGCGGGCTTGGCAAGGTGAGTGATGGTGTCGCCGACCTTGGCCGCTTTCAGTTCCTTGATGCCCGCGATCACAAATCCGACCTGGCCCGCGCTCAGATTTTCACGCTGCTCGGATTTTGGTGTGAACACGCCGATATGCTCGGTCAGCTGTTGCGCACCCGTTGCCATCAACAGGATCTTTTCCTTGGGTTTGAGGGTGCCGTTCACCACCCGCACCAGCATCACCACGCCGACATAGTTATCGAACCAGGAGTCTATGATCAACGCCTGCAGCGGTGCATCTGGATCTCCCTTGGGGGGAGGCACCTTGACGATCAATGCTTCCAGCACGTCCTGCACACCTTCGCCGGTTTTCGCCGAACAGCGCACCGCGTCGTGTGCGGCTATGCCGATCACATCCTCTATCTCCGCTATCGCGTTTTCCGGATTTGCAGAAGGCAAGTCTATCTTGTTCAGCACCGGCACCACTTCCACGCCAAGATCGAGTGCGGTGTAGCAGTTCGCCACAGTCTGTGCCTCCACACCCTGCGAAGCGTCAACCACCAGCAACGCACCTTCGCATGCCGACAGCGAGCGGGAAACTTCGTAGGAAAAGTCCACATGTCCCGGCGTATCGATCAGGTTGAGGTTGTAAACCTGTCCGTCTCGCGCCTTGTACTGCAATGCGGCGGTCTGCGCCTTGATCGTGATGCCGCGTTCCCGTTCGAGGGCCATCGAATCGAGCACTTGCGCTTCCATCTCGCGGTCGGACAACCCGCCGCACAGCTGGATGATGCGATCTGCCAATGTGGATTTGCCGTGGTCGATATGGGCAATGATGGAGAAATTACGGATTAGCTGCATGGAGTCCAAAATATGAATCACGCCCGAAACGGTGTTTTTGCAAAGACGCGGATTCTAGCCGATTTGGGCGGGCCATGCAGGACTGTGTTTCCTCTGAAAACCATGATTCAAACGGCAGAAATCGCGGTTAGCACACTGACGATGGTGGTTTCGCTCCTCATGCCGATGATCAGCCAAATTGACGCCAGCCGAATGCTGCTGATAGTAGCCCTGCTCGGCTGGCTGACCTTCAGGTCTATTTTTCGTCGAGTCTGATCGCAACGTACAAGACGTTGTCACCGCGCCGCACCAGCAACGCCACATTCCTTCCTTTGGCTATCTGCTTGAGGAAATTGTTGAATTGCGCGAGGGTGAGGATCTGCACATTACCGAGCGCCAGCAGCACATCTCCCTGCTGCAAACCTGCGGCACGCGCAGCAGACCCTTCAACATTTTCTACCACCAACCCGCCAGCAACATCCAACTCTTGCTGTTGCTCCTTGCTCAGCTCGCTGACAGCGATTCCCAAACGCGGTATCTTCTCGGCCCCATCGCCTTTTTCGGTCGATGCCGAACTGGCCAGGCTGCCTTCCTCCGGCATCTGCCCGACTTCCACAGTGACTTTCTTGGATGCTCCTTTGCGCCACAACTCGACCACCACCTTGCTGCCCGGCTTGGTCGCCGCCACGATGCGAGGCAGATCATTGGAACTGTCCACCGGCTTGCCGTCGAATTTCAGAATCACATCACTGGCCTCGATGCCCGCCTTGTCAGCCGGAGCGTTCTTTTCAACACTGCTGACCAAAGCGCCGCTGGGTTTGCTCAAGCCGAACGATTCAGCCAGCTCCAGCGTCAATTCCTGAATGGTTACACCGATACGGCCCCGAACCACTTTGCCGGTAGTGCGTAATTGATCGGCCACTTGCATCGCCACATCGATCGGGATTGCAAAGGACAACCCCATCGAGCCGCCTGAGCGAGTGTAGATTTGCGAGTTGATGCCGACCACTTCGCCATTCATGTTGAACAGCGGGCCACCCGAATTACCGGGATTGATCGCCACATCAGTCTGGATGAACGGCACGAAATTGTCTCGCGGCAGGGAACGCCCCTTGGCACTGACGATGCCGGCGGTCACGCTGCTGTCGAAACCGAATGGGGATCCGATAGCGACTACCCATTCGCCCACCTTCAGCTTGTTTGGGTCACCCTTGGTGATTATCGGCAAACCGCTTGCTTCGATCTTGAGCAAAGCCACATCGGTGCGTTTGTCCGCGCCGATGACCTTGGCGCTGAATTCTCGCTTGTCAGTCAGGCGCACCGTTATCTTGTCGGCATGATCCACCACGTGCGCGTTGGTCATGATGTAACCATCCGCGCTGATGAAAAAACCCGAACCCAATGATTGCGATTCCTGCTCATGCGGCATCTGCGGCGCAAATCGCTTGAAGAAATCATAGAACGGGTCGTTCTCGGGAATATTGGGAAATGTCTGGGGGTTTCGAATGATTTGCGTGGTGCTGATATTTACCACTGCAGGGCCCTGCTTTTCCACCAAACCGGTGAAATCAGGCAATTCATTGCCATACGATAATGAACTGAAAGTGACTCCCATAACCAACAACAACAGAGTGGCAAATCTTCTCAGCATGTCATGCTCCCAAAAATGATTTATTGCAGTCCATCGGCTTCAATGGCGATTCTTGCGGTTCGCCCTTCCTTAAATCTCTTCCTGATATCGCCGGGCGATATAGGGTTGGAATCTACTTTCGCCATGTCGCATAGAGATCCATTTGGCAAAAGCAAAACCGACTACCAAGCCGAACAAGGCACCGATAGCGGCGAAGCCGTCGCCTTGTCCTGGCTGCGACCCGATGCTGCCAAGCGTCGCGCCCATTACCAGCAACGCCAGCGGCATCAGGTATACCAAGCCTATCCCGCGCATCACCGCACCTTCGGCTACCGACACGATGACTTCATCACCGACACCGGCCTTGATCGGATTATTCACCTCGAATTGACGCGGTTTGCTGCAAAACAGCCGGGACAGTCTGCCCGCCCCGCAGCCCCTGCCGGCACATTGCTCGCAGCCATCGGCCTGATCCGCCTTGACCAGGGCATGCTGCCCGTCTATCTTGACAACTACGGCGCGCGTCTCAAGCATGTTCATTTGCCATTGAAGCGTACCGATTCGAAAACCTGCATTACGGTGCGCGGCGGCACTTCGCCAACCACGGTGATCAAATGATTATTCGATACTTTGTGGTACAAATTCACCGCGCCGCGGCTGATCAAGCCTTCCACATCGTCTTCGTCCCCGTCATCAGGTTCGATGAATATGGAAATTGCGCTTAGTCCGTCGGAATAAACGATTTGCGTCACGGGAGCATGCTTGCCGTGCATCGGGCGCTGTATCTCCATGGTTTTTTTGAAGCCGGCCGGAATCGCATCCACCACCCATCCGCTATTCGTGGGTGAAACAGGATTGGTTGCTTTCTCCTGCTCCATCCGATGCGAACCGCGCATCTCTGCAGGCGATCCTTGTCCACGGCTGGAAGAATCAGTCTTGCTCAACCAGGAACGATCAATTTTCCCGCCGATTTGCAATTGGGTAAAAGCGTACTGCTCGACCACTTGATTTTTGTCGGTCAGCACTGCAGATTTGAGCAGCAAACCGGAATCGGTATGTACCCAGAGTTTATGGGTGTAGCGCAAGTTGTCCTTGGGTTGAAACACGATGACCTGGGCATCATAACCCGCCACACGTTCCGTTCCTTCCTGCCTGGGCTGATAGTTCGAACCCAGCACGGTTAACTGGTCAGGCAACAAGGACGGGAATCCGCCGCGGCCATGATGACTATCTACCTGAACCATCTTGTGGTTCATGTAGCTCCAGACTTGTCCATGATGACGAACAATCTCACGCTTGGGGCCATCCAGGCTTTCGATCATCTCGTATTCGCTGTCCGCTTCGGCAAGGTGAGTGATGCGTGAAGTCTCAACACGATTGTCATACTGGTATACGAACACCCCGGTGTAATCGGTTTGATGTCCTGCAAATGCAACGGTCTTGAGCCAATCAAGACAGGCCTGACTCTCTCCTGCATATGCATTGGCAGCAACCGTCACAAGTAACCCAACCAACAGTTTTCCACAAGTGGCGACAAGCAACCTCATTGCTACTTTCCTTCTGAACCGTAACTAACCATACGAATATAGGATGCTCCGCCATTCATGTCTGTGCTGGGAGAGAATTCCTGGTGTGCCATCAGATAATCATTGGACCTGGGCTGGATTTGCACGCTGACAGGGCGCATCGCGTTGTTCTGGATAGCCATTTGGGGTAGAGTTTCAGTACCGATCTGTTGCGACATCCATGCCACCACCCCGACTGCTGCCAGCGAGGCCGCGGCTGACAGCGCAACAGTACGGACATTCCGCTTTACTGTATGACTGCGCGGCGCCAGTACCGTCGGTTCATCCCGCATACGTTCACGAACTTTCGCGCTCAAGTCGCAATGTATGTGATCCGGTTGACGCAATACGTCTCCGATCAAATGGTAAACCTCCCAGTCCTTGTGTGCATCCGTCCCACGACCGATATGGTCTAGCAGGCTTTCTGCCTCGTCTTCAAATATTTCGCCGTCCATTAACGCAGAGATTTCTTTTTTCATATCTACCACCTGTTACCTTTACTAGTTTCTAACAACGGCCGCAGATTCTCCGCTACGGCCTCGCGCGCCCTGAATATCCTAGACCTTACCGTTCCGATAGGGCAATTCATCACAATGGCGATTTCCTCATAACTCAATCCCTCGATTTCACGCAGCGTCAGGGCACTGCGCAAGTCTTCCGGAAGTTGCTGCAATGAAGTTTGCACGACATCGACAACCTGTTTGCTCATGAGTTCATTTTCCGGTGTATTCACTTCCCGAAGCAGACCGGCCTCCTCGAAAGACTCTGACTCCTCCGAGTCAAACGGCGTACTGGTCGGCGGACGGCGCTTGTTCGCCAACAGGTGATTTTTTGCCGTGTTGATGCCGATCCGATACAGCCAGGTATAAAACGCGCTCTCGCCGCGAAACCCCGGCAACGCACGGTACGCCTTGATAAAGGCATCCTGTGTAACATCCTCTGCCTCGGCCGGATCCTTCACAAAGCGCGAAATCAGGCGCCCAAGCTTGCGTTGATATTTTGAGACCAACAAATCAAAGGCGTGTTTGTCTCCGCGCTGGACGCGTTCAACTAACTGCTGATCAACTTCCCGGTCTGCCATCCCTGACTATTCCAATAAGGTATTGCAACTGCGCTAAGGTGGAACCGGAGGCTCCGGGCGCCCTGCGGCGTCCCCCTGTGTCAATTCCGTCCAGCCTTCGGCTGGAAAAGGAT
>JBARHM010000021.1:0-4148 GCA_049799235.1 Gallionella sp. | reverse complement strand
GTTCGGGTGCGGCGAACTGGATGAAGATCGCCACGACCATATCGAAACGGTTTTCGCCCCAGTCCCATTGCAGCAAGTCTGCCAGCTCGAATTCCACCTTGACGCCGCGCTGCTGTGCCAGTGCCTTGGCCTTGTTCAACGCCACCGCAGAACTGTCCACCGACAGCACGCGCAAACCCTGCTCGGCCAACCATACGCCGTTGCGTCCTTCGCCATCAGCCACAGCAAGACAATACGCACCCTGCTTCAGCAAATCCTGTTGAGAAAGCAGAAACGCATTGGGTAGTGTGCCGAACAGGTAACCGTCCGTCGTTCCGTAGCGTTGATTCCAGACTTCGCTCATCGACCCCCCAAAAAAACTAACACTCCAATCGCTCGTCCAGCAATTCTATCCAGTGCCTGACCGGCACGCTGGCACCTCTTTGCAGATGAATCAGGCAACCGATGTTGGCCGTCACTATGCCTGCCGGCGCACCCGATTCCAGCGCGCTGATCTTGTTTTTCAACAATTGCTGAGAAAGCTCCTTTTGCAGCAGCGAATAGGTTCCGGAGGAACCGCAGCAAAGGTGCTGATCCGGGATAGGCGTCAGCTCAAAATCTGCCATGGTCAGCATCGCCTCTATCACGCCGGTGATCTTCTGGCCGTGTTGCAGCGTGCAAGGCGAGTGGAAAGCCAGTTTATTATCCTTATGGGATCTGGAATTACGGTTTACGCCTGCCTTGCCGAGCAACTTCATCAAGCGATCTTTTTCAGACAACAAAATTTCAGACACATCTCGCGTCGCGGCAGAAATCCTTGCGGCCTTGTCCGCATAGCCGGGATCATGTTTGAGCAGATGGCCATATTCCTTGACCGTGACACCGCAACCGCTGGCGGTCATCACGATCGCTTCCGCACCCTGCTCGAGATGAGGCAGCCAGGCGTCGATGTTTCGCCGCATATAATCCAGCCCCTGATCTTGCGCATTGAGGTGGTAACTCACCGCACCGCAGCAACCCGCCCGCTCCGCGCGTTTAAGTGTGATGCCCAGCTTGTCGAGCAGACGAGCTGTCGCGGCGTTGATATTCGGCTCCAGCGCAGGCTGCACACAACCGTCCAGCACCAGCATGGTTCGGGGATGCCGTGCTTGCGGCCATGCTGTCGCTGCTCTGGCGGGCGGGATCGTTTTTTGCAATACGCGCGGTAACATCGGGCGGGCGATCTGCCCCAACCTCAACAGACCGCCAAAGATCGCGGGGCTGGTCAGCGCCCTGCGCAAGACGTTGCGTTGCAGCGACTGAAATGGTTTGCGCCCTACTTTCTGCTCAGCGATGCCGCGCCCGATGTCAACCAGATGCCCGTATTGCACGCCTGACGGACACGTCGTCTCGCACGATCGGCAGGTCAGGCAACGATCCAAATGCGACAGTGTCTTGCCGGTAACCGGTTCGCCCTCCAGCATCTGCTTGATCAGGTAAATCCGCCCGCGCGGGCTATCCAGTTCGTCGCCCAGCAACTGGTAGGTCGGACAGGTGGTCAGGCAGAAGCCACAGTGGGTACAAGTGCGCAATATTGCATCCGCTTCGCGGCCTGCGCGAGTATCCTTGATCGATTCGTCCAGATTCGTTTGCATTCTATTTCACCCGAGTGGAACTTTTTTTCGCCTGCCAGACCTGCATGTTGCATGCGCCGAGAGCACGCGATGCCGGGAACATCCAGCCGAACACCCGGCCTGCGCCATTCAAGCCCGCGCCTGTCCCTTTGAGCCGCTGATTCATGTTAACCTTTTGATGGAACGAACTTCTGCAACAACCGCTGGCCATGAAAAAATCACTGTTCCTTATTCTCGCTTTCGCGCTATTGATCAGCGGCTGCAGCACGATCAGTTTGTTCTACCGCAACGCCGATTGGTATCTGATACACAATATCAACGGTTACACCTCGTTCTCTTCACTGCAAAAGGAATCCATCCGCAAGAACATCTCTGATTATATGCAATGGCATCGCAAGGAAGCACTGCCAGAATACATCATCTTTCTGCAAAACCTGAATGGAACAGCGCAATATGACGGCCGATTGAGGGCAGAAGATGTCTCCCTGCTGAGAGTCCATCTGTCGAATCTGTACAAAAAAACCATGGTTCCGGCTATCCGGCCAACCGCACAAGTGTTAAGTGATCTGGATAGCCGGCAAATACAGGAGCTGGGCAAAACCTTTGCCGAGCAGATCCACAAGCAAAAACAGGAGTTTCTCGCAGGCGGTCAAGGCGAAAATCTCGACAAACGCGCGGAAAGAGCCGTAGATTTTCTGGAATGGCTGGCAGGAAATTTGAGCGATGAACAGAAACGAAAGGTCGCAGAATTGAGCCGCCAACTCCCCGGCGCCAGCTATAGTTACATCCAGCAACGTGAATCCAATCAAGCCAGGTTGATAGCACTGTTGAACGACGACGCTGACGCAGAAAAAATAGTTCCATTCCTGTCGTCGTGGATACTCACACCCGAGGCGACCAGGACATCGCAACAGCAACAAGTCATTCAGTCATTCGAGGCGGCCTCGGATGAAATGATCGCGCAGATCCATGGGATGCTGACGGCCAGGCAAAAAGATCATATTGGCAAATTGATTTCGTCTTACATCCAGGACATGCAAAAACTCGTATCGGGTATTACACCCTCGGAGGCCAGCGAAACAAATGGACTTGGGGAGAAAACCAAGCCCCGGACTACCATTCAGTAGCCGTACATACGGCCATGGTTGAATACACCATGCGGATCGAACGTCTGCTTCAATTTCCGGTGTATGTTCATCAGCGGCTCCGGCAAAGGATGAAACACCCCAGCCGATTTGTCCGGTCCGCGAAACATTGTCGCCTGCCCGCCCGACTCCTCTGCGGCAGCACGCACCGTTCGCGCATCAGCTTGAGTTTTGCACCAGCGCAATGCACCGTTCCATTCGATTATTTGCGGGTCGATCAACTGCTCGCCCGGAATGCGCAAAGGCTGCGCGGTGGATGGCAATGAAAGACGCCACAGAGGTAGATCTGTTTTGAAAAAATCTGCATTCTGTTCGCGCAGCTCGCTCCAGAAATCCGCGCCCTGTTCGACCGTCTCCCCACCCAGCCCGAGTCTTGCGGCCTGCACCGCGCTGACCGCGCCCGACAGGCGTATGCTCAAGGCATGATCTTGATGGCAGGTCGCAGACAAGGGCAGCGGCTGCCCGGCCCAACGGTTCATCGCCTCCAGCGCCTGCGCCTGGTCCATGTCGAAACGCAAGGTGATCTCGGCAACTGGGCGCGGCAAAACCTTGAGCGAGATCTCCAGCAGCAGCCCCAATGTGCCCATCGCGCCGACCTGCAAGCGCGAAACATCATAGCCGGCCACGTTCTTCATCACCTGGCCGCCAAAAGTCAGCAGGTCGCCGCGCCCGTCCAGAATGCGCACTCCAAGCACAAAATCCCTGGCCGCACCCTGATAGGCACGGCGCGGGCCGGACAGTCCGGTGGCGATGCAACCGCCGAGCGTGGCGGCAGAACCGAAATGCGGCGGCTCGAAGGGCAACATCTGTCCGTTTTCCGACAACAGCTTTTCGATCTCCGCCAGTGTCGTCCCGGCACGGGCGGTCAAAACCAGTTCCTTGGGTTCGTACGAGACGATGCCGCGATAGGGCTGCGCATCCAGCACTGCGCCAGAGACCGGCCCGCCATAAAAATCCTTGCTGCCCGACCCGCGTATGCAAAGCGGCTGATGCTGCCCGGCGGCATGGCGTATGGTTTCTGAAAATTGTTCGACGATCTGTTTCATCAAAGCGCCCCGGGCTTCAGGTTACCGTCATCAAAATTGCCTGGGAGTTTTCATTTCCGCTTTGCGCAGCTCGCCATACCTTGCATAGAAATCATGGGCAGATTTCTTCATCTGTTCGATGAATTCCTTGTGGCCGGTGGCACGACTGAAGGTATCCGCCATCGTGACCATCATCTGGTAATAGAATTCAGCCATTTCATCCACCATCATTTCCCTGGTCCACAGATCGATATGCAGAGCCGATTTTTTGCTTCCATCCCAAAATGCCAGCATCATCGCTTTTGCCTGTTGCGCCTCTTTTACACTTGAGTCTGAGGCTTTCCACGCTATGGATTCGGGGTTATTTTTTTCACCAAGTTGAACAT
>JBARHM010000020.1:0-7214 GCA_049799235.1 Gallionella sp. | reverse complement strand
AGGAGCGACCGGGATCACGATGAAATTCGTCCTGCGCACCAGTTCCTGCAGTAACAGGCCCTTCACGCCGGCAGGCGCATCAATGATCATGACTTCGGTATCCGCAGGTATCCAGATCTGGGAGCTGCGTTGTATCGTTGCGCCCTTGGGCGGGGCCGCATTGGCGCCGTGGATTCTTTCTGCCTGGCTGGGCCGCGCCTTCAGCCACTGCATGCTTGATCCCTGAGGGTCGTAGTCCATCAGCGCTGTTTTGATCTTCTTGCTGGCGTAGTAACTGGCAAGATTGGTGGTCAGGGTAGTTTTCCCCGACCCGCCTTTCGAATTTATGACCAGTATCGTCAACATGGTTCCTCCAAATACCTTGGAATAATAGCCTGCAATCCGGCAAATCGTCCTGAGTTAGCCAGGCAATCAAGCAACATGGTCGCTGGCAGCGAGCTTCTGGATGTAGGTCGCGAATGCAGGATCCTCGCCGCGCAGCAAGGTTGGCAGTGAGGTGCGGAAATCGGCTCGATTGCACCATTCTCCCATATAGTCTTCCCACGAACGCCAACGCCTTGATTGCTTTTCGCCCATATTGTCCTCATAGAGTAACAGAAAGGCGCGCTCAAACAATGAGATCAGCATGCTGAAGATGATGAACATGCGCTCGCGCTGTTCAGCCGAAAGTGCCGGCGTCTCTTCGCTGGCAAACAAGCGCAGATCGGGATTCTCCAGCGTGATCTTGAGGAATTCCTGATAGTTGTCGGAAAGCAGTTGATAGACCTCCTCTTCCTCATTGTCGCGTTCCTTGCGCTGCTCAAAGATGAATACGGCGATCGCCAACGGAAGGCCGACCACAGTCACCACGTAACTTAACAGTTCCCAGGTTTCAATAGTAAGCATCAGATCAATCCCATCGTCACTAAAGCGATAAACGCGGCGAACAGCGCGAAGTGGCTGATGCCCTCGATGGCATTGGTCTCGCCATCGTGCAGGTTGTTCATTACGGTGAGAAAAGTCAATAGCAGCATGCCAGCCTGTACCGGCGTGAGTGCCATAACGATACGCTCGCCGTTGAGCAGCGCGATGGTTTCGATCACCGGCAGGGTAAGCAGCACCGTGGCAAGCGAGGCTCCCAGCGCGATGTTGACAGTGGTCTGCATGCGATTCTTCTGCGCCGCTCGGAGTGCGGTGAGTATCTCAGGGCTGGCGGAGATCAGCGCCACCAGAACAGCGGGGATGGCCTTTGGCAGACCGCTACCGGACAAGGCGGCATCCAGCAGCACCGACAAGACTTCCGAGAGCAGGCCGACCAGCACGATCGCGCCCAGCATCACCCCGACATGCAGCGCGTTCGGGCTGTGTGCCATATCGTGCGCTTCCTCGTCGATTTCATGGGTGTATTCGAAGAACCGGCGATGTTCCACTGTTTGCAGGCGCAAGAATGCTAGATACATGATCGCCATGACCCCGACGGAGAAAGCAGAATAGATCTGCCACTGCGATTCCGGGACGAAATCCGGGATAAACATGCCGATGCCGATGGCGACCAGCAGCATCGCGATGAATGAATTAGCCGAATCGACGTTGTATTTGGTGTTGCCATGTATCAGGCCGCCGATGATAGCCGCCATGCCGAGGATGCCATTGATGTCGAACATCACGGCGGCGAAAACCGTATCCCGCGCCAGGGTGGGATTGGGTTCGCCTTGCAGCAGCACGATCAGGATCACCACCTCCACCGAAACAGCGGCAAGCGTCAGTATCAGAGTGCCATAGGGCTCGCCGAAACGCATCGCCAGCACTTCGGCATGGTGCGCGATGCGGAAAGCCACCGCGATGATCGCAGCGAGTATCACCAGCAGCAAGCCCCACAGCGTTGCGCCGCCCTGTTCTGTGGCAGCATGCTCAAGCGTGTAGCCAAGTGCCAGTATGATCAGCGCGATGGCGATCGGGAATTCGGATTTGAGATATTTCATCGGTTAATTGGACAGGGTTGCGCCATCTGCGCAATATTAACCCTAACCAGTTGACCGGTATAGCCAAGGTGAATATCATTCAGGCTACACAATTATCGCTGTAATAAGACTTTAACCAGATCGCGGCAGATTTGTGCAGTGTAGTCTCGATTTAAATCTAATCAGTGAGGTGACTATCATGGCTGAACAAAAAGCAAAACCTGCCTCAAAAAAAACGGTTGCGACCAAAACCGGCAGCAAAGTTGCCGCGAAGCGGAAAACCACTAAAGCGGCATTGACCACCACGGCAAAGAAAACGCCGGCAAAAAAGGCTCCGGTTGCCAAGACGCCCAAGACGAAGGCAACAACGGTAAAAAAAGCGGGGACTGCCACCGCCAAAAAGACAGTTGCTGCTACCAAGCCGGCAGTCAAAAAAAGGCCACAGGCAACCAAGACCATACCAGCCACTCCCAAGAAAGCGTCAAAACTCACTCCCGAGGAGCGTTATCGCCTGGTGGAAACAACGGCCTATTTCATTGCCGAACGGCATGGTTTTCAGGGCCGCTCCGACGAGCATTGGGCTGCTGCTGAAATTGAAGTCGCAGCCGGGCTGGGACAGTAGATCCTGCCGAGCAAGCTCACGCTATCCTGGCAAGACTTCAGAGGGGAAGATGCATCAGCTAGACGCATACTACGTCTGACCGATCAGGTCTTGGTGCAGATGGAATTTCCTGCAGCACATTCCCTTCACGATTTTCCCTGTCGATAGCAGAGCACCATTGCCGGCAGGATCATGATGAACAGCTGTGGTGTGGGAACAAAGCCGAAGCTAGCCCCGCGAATGTCGTTATCAGCTTAAACCCGTTGCGGGCACAGTCATCCCAAACGAAGTCGCGAAAGTGCAGAATCCCATGGCAGAATCAGGGATGTATGCGTCCAATCGAAATGCGCCCGTCAATTTCATGTTACGCTGGACACAGTTTCGGGATAGCTCCAAGGTCTGTTCTCGTCGGTTTTTCCGGCAACACACAACACCTTCGTCTGTGTCTATCGCGGTGAACTGATGATAGGTGGCACGCAACTGGAAGAAAACCGCATGGCGATACTTGCCAACTCACCTCAGGCGGATGGCGTGGTGTTGATCTCATCCGGTCCGGCCAAGGCTATGCTGGTTCCCGGCAATCCGCTGGGCGAACCTATCATGCGGCACGGCCCGTTCGTGATGAACACCAGGGATGAGATCTTTCAGGCCATCAAGGACTTTAATGAAGGGCATCTAGCCGACACAAGGTGAATCGCCATCGGACCTGTTGAATATGGAGATCGAAATGAAAGCAAGATGGATGTTTGCCGTCATGTTTGTCTGGCTGGCCGGCTATGCCATAGCCAGCGCCCAACCCAACAGGCCGGTTTCACGGGGTGAATTACTGTATACAACATATTGCATTGCCTGTCACACTGCCAAGCTCCATTGGCGGGACAAGAAACTCGCCAAGGATTGGGCCAGTCTGAGTAAGCAAGTAAGTCGCTGGCAGAAAAATGCAGAACTCAAGTGGAGTGATGACGACATTGCGGAGGTCGCGCGTTATCTGAATGCCATCCACTATCATTTTCCCGAGCCCGCAGATTAATCCTCCCCGTTTCGGTGTTATCCGGCAACTTCAGTCAACTTGGCTGGCAGCGCAATCCTGGTTATTTATCACGCCGCCAAAGTGTTTCAGTTGCTGCTTGCGTCCGGTTGATACAGCGACTTAGCACGAACAACAGATCAGACAATCGATTCAGATAGGGCAATGCCTGTTGCGGCACTGCATCACTTTGCGCAAGCACCACCAGATCGCGCTCGGCGCGGCGAGCCACGGTTCGCGCAACATGGAACAAGGCGCCAGCGCGTGAGCCGCCCGGCAGAATGAATTCCCGCAACGGCGGCAGGCTGGCGTTGTAGTGCTTGATCTGCTCATCCAGCCAGGCGATCTTGCTTTCTGCGAACATGTCTTGAGTGGGCAGTGCAAGGGCGCCGCCCAAATCGAACAGGTCATTCTGAATCTGAAGCAACACCGCGCGAATGTCGGGTGCAAGCTCTTCGGCGAGCAGGACGCCGAGCTGGCTGTTCAGCTCATCCACGCTGCCCAGTGCGGCGATGCGCGCGTGGTCTTTGCCGAGGCGCGTACCGTCCGCCAGGCCGGTTGTGCCATCGTCGCCGGTACGGGTCACTATTTTGCTTAATCTGTTAGCCACCAGTCCCCCTCAAAACACTTTCATTAATTTGTTTTTCGTTCGCATCGCGGTGTTGCTCGGTGCTCACGCCTCGCCTATCCAGTAAGATATGTCTCGTTGTTGCGCTCCTCACGCCTTGCGCTGCATCACGAAATTCCAAATTTCTGAAAGTGTTTTCACTGTTTTTCCAGACACGCCAAGTATACCTCTGCATCCGGCTGGGTGCGATTGCGTTGCGCCTGCCAGATCATTTCGCCGAGGCATTCCATCATCCGGTGCTGCGCATCGTGCTCCGATTCCAGTTTCCGGGTCAGGCGCACGAAGTGCGCGCGTATTCCCGGCGGCTGGTCGATGGAGATCTGCTCCTCGATGGACAGGTGCATCATCAGGTGCAGGAAGGGATTGGCCTCGCCCTGTTCCGGCGAATAGTCCGTGTCCTGATGCTGTTGCGGATTTTCCAGCACGGCAAAGTATTCGGGGTGCTTCGATATGAGCTGCGCGGCGAGGTCCTCCAGCGGCGTGAGCAATTCCCCGGCGCGGCGCTTGCGCCATGACTCAAATAAAAAGTTGCGCGCTTCGTCGCGCGATGGGTTGAATAGCAAAGTGTTTACTCCGAAATAATGTCCGATAATCCATCAGCCGAAAATCCCCTCCTCCTTGCAGGGGGAGGGCTGGGGTGGGGCTGGAATCTTAACCATCCCGCCGCTCTACCCCCATCCTACCCTTCCCCCTGCAAGGGGGAAGGAACAGGAATGACGGACTATTTACAGCATTCATTCCTTCCCCTTGTATTCACACAGATCGCGAATGATACACGCGCCGCATTTCGGCTTGCGGGCTTGGCAGACATAACGGCCGTGCAGGATCAGCCAATGGTGTGCGTCGTGCTTGAATTCATCCGGTACAAACTTGAGCAGTTTCTTTTCCACTTCCAGCACATCCTTGCCGGGCGCGATGCCGATGCGGTTTGCTACGCGGAAGATGTGCGTGTCCACCGCGATGACGGGCTGGCCGAACGCGGTGTTGAGGATCACATTGGCGGTCTTGCGCCCTACGCCGGGCAGGGCTTCCAGTTCCTCGCGGGTTTGCGGCACCTCGCCGCCGTGCCGTTCCACCAGCAAGCGGCAGGTCTGCATCACATGTTTGGCCTTGGTCTTGTACAGGCCGATGCGCTGGATGTGCTCGCGCAGCTTTTCCTCGCCGAGCGCGAGTATTTTTTTCGGGGTATTTGCGACCGGGAACAGGTGGCGCGTCGCGGCATTCACGCTGACATCGGTGGCTTGCGCCGAGAGCAGCACCGCGACCAGCAGCTCGAACGGCGTGGAATATTCCAGTTCGGTCGTGGGGTGCGGGTTGGCTGCGCGGAAGCGCGTGAAGATTTCGCGGCGTTTGGCGGGGTTCATTTTAGAACCGCGATTTTGAACCACGGATTACACGGATCACACGGGAAAAGGCTAACCCAGTGAGCTTCATTGCTTTTATTCCGCGTGTTCCGTGGTGTGAGCCTTTTTTAGTGTTATGCGGCTTGAGATGAAGCCGTTATCGTTACTGCCGCTTTCGTTTTTTGTTCGGCGCGCAAGTTCAGCCAGTTCTTGCCGGCGATCAGCATGCCCAGCGTGATGAATGCACCGGGCGGCAGGATCGCGAGCAGGAAGCCGTGGTAGTTCGGCACCACGGTGATCACCCAAGCCTTTGCCGATTCGCCGAACACCAGGTCGATCCCCGAAAGCAATGTTCCGTGGCCGAAGATCTCGCGGATACCGCCCAGCACCGCGAGCACGCAGGTCAGCCCGAGGCCCATCGCGAAACCGTCCAGCGCGGATTGCAGCGCGGGATTCTTCGACGCAAAGGCTTCGATGCGCGCGAGCACGATACAGTTGGTGACGATCAGCGGGATGAAAATCCCCAGCACCACATACAAGCCGTACATCCAGGCATTCATGCTGAACTGGACGACGGTGACCAGCACCGCGATGATCAGGATGAATACCGGGATGCGCGCTTCGTTCGGGACGAGGTTGCGGATCGGCGCGATCGCGGCGCCGGACAGCGCCATCACCACCGCGGTCGCGAGGCCGAGGCTGACGCCGTTCACCACCGAGCTGCTCACTGCGAGGATCGGGCATAGCCCGAGCAGTTGCACCACACCGGTATTTTGTTTCCACACGCCGTTGTAAAGAATGTCCTTGAATTCTTGAGTGGTCATTGCTGCCTCCTTAAACGCCTCCCGGCCTCCCCTTGTCATAACCAGCGACTTGGCTATCGTCGTTTGATAGCTTAGTCGAATGGCTAGTCGACTCATCAGGGGAGGAGTTGGAAGCGGTATGCGCGAATAGTTTCAGAATACTCATTTCTTGTTTTCTTCCACACCTTTGGGTTTCCTCTGTTCCTCCCCTGACAAGGGGAGGTTAGGAGGGGTTGGGATTTTCGCTGCGAACAACTTGTCGCGATTCGCCGCGTAATATTGCAACGCCTTGTGCACCGCTTTCACCACTGCGCGCGGGGTGATCGTCGCACCCGCCATGTAGTCGAACGATCCGCCATCCTTTTTGACTTTCCATCCATCGTCTTTAGGATCGTCCAGCGATCTGCCGTCGAAAACGGTGATCCATTTGTTCTTCGCGATCTCGATGTAATCGCCCAGCCCCGGTGTTTCCTTGTGCGATATTACGCGCACGCCGCCGACTTTTCCAGCGTTGGGGCCATCACTGTGGATCGAGATGATCAAACGGATCTTGCCGCTGTAGCCGTCCGGCGCGATGACCTGCAGCACCGCGATGGAGGGTTGGTCTTTCAGGCGACCCAAGTAGGCGATGCTAGTGTCGTCGTTGCCCAGCAATTTGTCCGCCGCGAGATCAGCGGTGTCGTTGATGATGTCGTTGTCGTAAGTTTCAGCCGGTGCGATTTGTGTGACCAGTTTCAGTTTCTCTTTTTCCTCGCTGCGCGCGATGGGCTCGTGCGTCAGCTGGTAGGTGATGGCAAGCAAGGCCGTGCCGATCAGCGCAAAGAACAGCAGATTGAGCGCGGTATGGAATGAAGCTTTTGCCAGGGTGCGCC
>JBARHM010000019.1:0-2532 GCA_049799235.1 Gallionella sp. | reverse complement strand
AGAAGAGGAGCGGCGAACCGAGCTTGTCCTTGATCAGGCTGGTCAGCCCGACCGGCACGACGAAGAAGAGGCCGACGGCGAGCAGCAGCGAGAGGACGATCGTCAGGCCCCAGATCCAGCCGCCGATCTCCTCCTTCTCGCCCTCCTCGTCCTCCTCCATTTGCGCGTTGGCGGAGATCGCGAGAGCCTTGAAGCCGATCTTCATCGACTCGCCGAGGGCGACGACACCGCGGATCACCGGCAGCCGCCAGGCGCGGTGGCGCTTGGCCCAGGGGACGAGCCGCTCGGACTCGACTTCGATCTGCCCCTCCGGTGTACGGACCGCGACGGCCCAGACGGAGATGCCGCGCATCATCACGCCCTCGAGGACCGCCTGACCCCCGACTGGCGCGTCGCGTTTGGCGACCAGGGCGCCGTCGGGCATGCGAAGCGGGTCCCCGCCATTGGCGGAGGGGACGTTGGGTGCCTGTGCGGAGCCCGCCGGCGGGCTCACGGCCTACTTCCCGGCCGCCCGGTGCTTGGCGGCCCGGCGCTGGAAGCGCTCGACGCGCCCGCCGGTGTCGACCAGCTTCTGCTTGCCGGTGTAGAACGGGTGGCACTCCGAGCAGAGCTCGACGTGGAGATCGTCCCTGGTCGAGCGGGTGTAGAACTGGTTTCCGCAGGAGCAGTGGACGTTGGCGAGCGTGTACTCCGGGTGAATTCCGGCTTTCATCGTGCAGTTAGTCTAGAGAAGTACTCAATCGCTGCCGATACATCGGCGTGGACACAGGGGGCAGGGGCATTACAGCAGGCGGCGAGCGCGCCATTCGCTCGATCCTCGGCCTCGTCCTGTTCGGCGGCACCGCCGTCGTCGCCCTCCACGATTGGTTCGGCCTCGGCGGCAACGGGGGGTTCGACTCGTTTGTCGGCGGGCCTCTGTACGACGCCGTCGTGGTCGCGGCGGGCGCCGCCTGTCTGGTCAGGTCTCGCGCCGTGAAGAGCGAGCGCTGGGCCTGGCTCCTGCTCGGCTTCGGCATCCTCTCCTGGGCAGCGGGCGAGATCTACTGGACCGCGTTCATCACCACCGACCCGGCGCCCCCGTACCCCTCTCCTGCCGATGCCCTCTACCTCGCCTTCTATCCCCTCGCCTATGCGGGCATCGCCCTGCTGATCCGCGCCAGGGCTCACGAGCTGGATTGGCGGCTCTGGACCGACGGTCTGATCGCGGCGCTTGGAACCGCGGCGCTTGGAACCGCCTTCGTCTTCGACTTTGTCGCCGAACGCACCGCCGGCACCCCGCTCCAGGTCGCCACGTCGCTCGCGTACCCGCTCGGCGACATCGCCATGCTGGCGATGATCGTCGCCGTGATCGCGCTGACGGGCTGGAGGCCGGGACGCACCTGGTCGCTGCTGCTGGCTGGGCTGGCGGCCCAGGTCGTCGCCGACATCGCCTACACCCTGCATTCGGTCGACGGGGTGGCGCTTGCGGCCAACTGGATCGACCCGATCTACCTGATCTCGGCGATCTTCCTCGGTGCGGTCCTCTGGCGGCCGACGGCGACGACGATCCCGGCTTCCGGGCAGATCGACGACCGGCGCGAGCTGATGGTCCCCGGGCTCTTCGCGGCGGTGATGATCGGGCTTTTCGCGATGCAGTACTTCAGCGCCACCGACGGGCTGGCGACGGTGCTCTGGGCCGCGACGATGATCGCCGTGATCGTCCGCCTGGCGATCAGCGTCAGGGAGAACAAGATCCTGCTCGATCAGGTGCAGACCGATCCGCTGACCGGGCTCGGCAACCGCGGTCGCATGCAGGTTGATCTCGAAAAGCTCTGCGCCAGCGCCACCGTGGATGAGCCGGCCTCGCTGCTCTTCCTCGACCTCAACGGCTTCAAGCAGCTCAACGACACCTTCGGCCACCCCATCGGCGACGAGATCCTGGCCCAGCTGGGGCAACGGCTGCGCGATTCCGTGGGCGAAGACGGAACCGCCTACCGGATCGGCGGCGACGAGTTCTGCGTGCTCCTCACCTGTGCGGAGGGACGCTTCGACGCCGTCGGGCTGGCGGCGACGGAAGCGCTGACCCAGAGTGGACCGGGCTTCGACGTGACGGCCTCCTGGGGCGAGGCGACGATCCCGACCGAGGCCGACAGCCCGTCCGAGGCGCTGCAGCTCGCCGACACGAGGATGTACGCGCAGAAGGAATCGCGCCGGCTCGCCCTCGACGAGGGCGCCGTCCCCGATGTCGCTAAGGTCATCGCATGGCCGCAGGCGACGTTCGGAGCGCAGGCAGGGAAATAGGGCTTCCCGCGGGGACGGTTCGCTACCGCGAGGCCGGCGAGGGCAAGCCGGTCGTCTTCGTCCACGGCTACCTGGTCGACGGCCGCCTCTGGGACGGGGTGGTGGACCGGCTCTCCGACCGCTGCCGTTGCATCGCTCCCGACTGGCCGATCGGCGCCCAGCAGGTGGCGATGAATGCCGACGCAGACCTCTCCCCCTCTGGGATCGCGGCGACGATCGCGAGCTTCCTCGAGGCACTGGACCTCGAGGACG
>JBARHM010000018.1:0-2818 GCA_049799235.1 Gallionella sp. | reverse complement strand
GTCACCTTGTCACCCGGCAGAATTCTTATATAGTGCATGCGCATTTTCCCGGAAATATGACCCAGCACCACATGACCATTCTCCAGCTTGATTCGAAATGTTGCATTGGGCAGCGACTCTTCGACTTCGCCCTGCATCTGAATCACATCTTCCTTGGACATTAGCTTGTCAACCCGCCTTTGAAATTAGCTTTTTTCAGCAGGCCTTCATACTGGTGTGTCATAAGATAGGACTGCACCTGCGTCATGAAATCCATTGTCACCACCACCAAGATCAAAAGCGATGTGCCGCCAAAGTAAAACGGCACATTCCATTTCACCACCAAAAATTCAGGCAGCAGACATACCAGGGCGACATATACGGCCCCAACCATGGTCAGCCGCAGCATTATTTTTTCAACATAGCGTGCAGTCTGCTCGCCGGGACGGATACCGGGCAAAAAAGCGCCGCTCTTCTTCAAATTATCAGCCGTATCCTTTGGACTGAACACCAATGCCGTGTAAAAGAAACAGAAGAATACGATCGCCCCGGCATACGCCAATACATATATCGGCTGTCCTGGGGACATCTTGTCGCTGATGTCCTTCAGCCAGCTCATGTCATGCCCGCTGCCAAACCAGCCTGCTATCGTCGCGGGAAACAGAATCATGCTTGAAGCGAAGATCGGCGGAATCACTCCTGCCATATTTATCTTCAAAGGCAGGTGCGAGCTTTGCCCGGCATATACCTTGTTTCCAACTTGCCGCTTGGCATAATTCACCAGAATCTTGCGCTGGCCGCGCTCAACGAATACCACCAACGCCGTCACGGCAATCGCGCCGAAGAACAGCAGCAACACCAAAGGAATCGAAAATGCACCGGTACGCGCCAATTCCAAGGTGCTGCCGATCGCATGCGGCAATCCCGCCGCGATACCCGCAAATATGATCAACGAAATACCGTTACCCAAACCCCGCTCGGTGATTTGCTCACCCAACCACATCAAGAACATCGTTCCGGTCACCAAAGTAACCACCGATGTCAGCTGGAACATCGCACCCGGATTCGGTACCAGTCCAGGCTGGGCCTGCAGCGCTATCGAGATGCCGAATCCCTGAAAAGTCGCGAGGACCAAAGTGCCATAGCGTGTGTACTGCGTGATCTTGCGGCGACCGGCTTCACCTTCCTTCTTCAATTGTTCAAGATGCGGCACGGCAATCGCGGCCAACTGCATGATGATCGATGCAGAGATATACGGCATGATACCCAAGGCGAAAATCGTGAATCGCGACAATGCACCGCCCGAGAACATGTTGAACATGCCCAGGATGCCGCTCGTTTGCTTTTTGAATAGATCCGCCAACACTACCGGATCAATACCGGGCACCGGAATGTGCGCCCCTATGCGGTACACTACCAGCGCGCCAAGCAGAAACCAGAGTCGGCTGCTCAAATCGCCATACTTACCTTTGGTCACTCCCTTGCTAGCTGTGCTCACTTAGCAACCTTACTCAGCAATGCTTCCGCCAGCGGCTTCAATCGCCGCGCGTGCACCTTTGGTTATAAGCATACCCTGCAGTTTTACCGCGCGGGTTAGTTCGCCGCACAGAATGACCTTAGCAGTCATCGCACCTGCATGCACGATGCCCGCCTGCTTCAGTGCCAATAGATCAATACTGTCGACCGGCATCTTCTGCAAATCGGACAAACGCACTTGCGCTGTGTCATAGCGAGACAGCGATATAAAACCGCGCTTGGGCAAACGACGCTGCAGAGGCATTTGCCCACCCTCGAAACCGACCTTATGAAATCCGCCGGCACGCGATTTTTGGCCTTTGTGGCCGCGACCGGCGGTCTTGCCCATCCCGGAACCGATCCCGCGTCCGACACGACGCTTGGCATGCTTGGCGCCTGGTGCAGGTTTAATTTTATTGAGTTGCATTTGTTATGCCTCGCACTTAACCATGTAAAACACTTTGTTGATCATTCCGCGCACACAAGGAGTATCTTCAAGTTGCACGGTGTGGTTTATACGACGCAACCCTAAACCGCGGATGGTATCGCGATGTGATTGTTTGGTACCTATCAGGCTCCCGGTCTGCGTGACTTTGATAGTCTTGGCTTTTGCTTTTGCTTTTGCTTTTGTCATGGTTTACCCCAGAATCTCTTCAACGTTCTTGCCGCGTTTGGCAGCGATTTCAGAAGGAGAATTCATGGCTTTCAGTCCATTCAAAGTGGCACGCACCACATTGTATGGGTTACTCGAACCAATACACTTGGCCAGCACGTCACGCACTCCAACCGCTTCAAACACTGCACGCATAGCACCACCGGCAATGATGCCGGTTCCTTCCGACGCGGGCTGCATAAACACTTTTGCCGCACCATGCTTGCCTATCACCGTGTGGTGCAATGTGCCATTCTTCAGGCTGACTTTGGCCAAATTGCGGCGCGCTTCGTCCATCGCCTTCTGAACAGCCACAGGAACTTCCTTGGACTTGCCTTTTCCCATCGCAACGCGCCCGTCGCCATCGCCCACTACTGTGAGGGCAGCGAAACCCATGATACGGCCGCCTTTGACCACCTTGGTGACGCGGTTTACAGAGATCATCTTTTCGATCAGACCGTCATCACGCTTTTCCTGTTGCTGCATTCTTCCTTGTGGCTTAGCCATCACTCAACTCCAATTAAAACTGCAGGCCATGTTCACGCGCTGCTTCAGCCAGCGCCTTGACACGACCATGATATCGATTACCGGAACGGTCGAACGCCACCTTGGTGATGCCGGCACTCTTTGCCTTTTCGGCGATACGCTTGCCCACCACAGCCGCAGCAGCCT
>JBARHM010000017.1:0-2844 GCA_049799235.1 Gallionella sp. | reverse complement strand
CCATTAGACCACATAGGAAACACGAAATGGCGAGAGGTGACGGATACGATCAAGTGCTCTCAATGTGGGGCATTCAGGACTCCCTGCTTCAAGCATATCGGTCGATCTTCATCACCGCTGAGTCAATTGTGTTCGCGATTGCTGCAGCAATTACAACGCTTAATCCCTGGTCGGCGATTGCCCTTACCGTTCTCGGTCTTGTGTTGCTGTGGATGTGGCACAAGGTTTGCTCGAGTCGTGCGGTTGACGTCTCCTTTGTTCAGTGGCTGCTCGCTCGAGCGGAGGAAGGTGCGGACATATCCGCGCCACTGACGAATTTCAAAGAGTTTCAAACCGGGAAAATCATCACTATCGCAGGGCGGTCTGTATGGCGTCACGTGAAGAAAGATCCGGAAGGAAAGGTCAATGACGAGCCCTTCATATCGATAACCAAGTCGCCGACGCGCCGTTGGATGGAAGTCAATCTCCCAATAGTATTTGGGCTCCTGTGGCTAGGCGTCGCGTGCTTAGCAGTGAGGGCGTTGTGCGCATCGAATGCGGTCTAACAAGCGGTTGGAACGGATCGCTGAAAAGCGCGGCTGCTCAATCGCAGGCCGTCAGGTTGCCGTGAAAGGAACGCCTCAATGAACGAAGTGCGGTGTCAACTTCTCAAGCTCGAAGAGCTAAGAGAATTGGCTACCTTTGGTGCAACGCCCGTTGCCCTTCGACAAGCTCAGGACAGGATTATTGCGCCCTACATTATGAATCAATGGACTGGCCTCGATTTATAAATGCCCTGCCGACATCATTTCCCCCAAAAGCATGGTTGTTCGGCAAAGCGCTGCAAGGCTTTGCGCAACAAAGCAAATTGACGGGAGAGTTCGTGGGCGATCCAGCCCGTGACCAATACGACAGCCTCCCGATGCGCAGACAGATCCGGATGCACCGTCAGTTCATCCAGCAAACGATGGTTCACCGCAATATCGTTGATCTGCCCCAGCACATCCTGCACTTCGCTTAGTGCAGCCAGAAATGACCTGGCCTTTTTGCCGTCATACAGACCGGAAAAGAATTCAGAGGTATATCTCAGCTTTTTGGCGAGGATGCGAAGCGCATGCAGGTGCGGAGCATTCAGTGTATCCAGATGTTGTGCCGATCGGTCAAAACGTTTTGACAGCTTTCGCAAACGGCTGGTTGCGAAATCGTGAGCCCGCGGCATGGCCTGTAGTTGCTGCTGCCAGTACTGGCCATGCATCCAGATGGCAAAACGCAGGATCAGGCGCTGCAACTCGCGTGCCTGTTGTTCGCCGTGCATCGCTGCATGGCACGCATCGCGTTGCCGAATGCTGACCGCCAGCAGTGCCTGCAATCCGGCGTGATCTGCCATGCGCGCACACATCGGTTGCAGCGTCTGGGCAATGAACACATCCCACTCGCGGATGCGCCCAAGGGCGACACACAATGCGGCAACCTCCCGGTTCAATGCGGATAACTGCTCATCGGCATGCAGTTTTTCAGTCATACGCAGCACCACGCGCAGGCGGCGCAACGCGACGCGCATCTGGTGCAGATATTCCGCATCGTCGCCGGCCATCGCCCCGCGCAGGTTGCCCTGAAAATGCTGCAGGCACGACCAGATCAGTGATTGCTGTATTTCCGCCAGCGTGTCTTTCCTTGAGATTCTGACAACAGCTGATTTGACAGGAACATGCTCATATCCCGATAGCAGGCGATAGCCCTGTTCTGCCTTGCTGACCTCTTCCAGTTCAAACGGCACGATGTCCAGGATCGCCAATGCCAGTTCGAACAATTGTTGCGGCTGACCGGATTTCAATTCCAGCTCCAGCTCGCAGATCGGGATGCCGCGCTGTTCGGTGCGAACCTCTCCCTGATCCATGCACAACTCTATTTGCGCGCCCTTCCAAAGCAGCATGCGGCTGGAACGGGAAAAATCGGTGTCGAACACCGGCTGCAGTTTTTTGCGCAACGCCTTCGGCAGATGCTCATCCCACTCCGCCGCTTGCGGCCCCCCCGCTTCCGACAACAAAGAGAAATCCAGTGCTGCGCCCTGCACAGGCACTTCCCATTCGTTGCGCTGATGCAGCCCGGCCCTGACGGAACCGCCGCCCTTCAGGGTTTGCAGCCATTGTCGCCCGGCACGGCGCAGACGCAACGCCATTCCGGATTTGTGCAATTCGAGCTTCGGCGTGTCGTAATAGATGTTGTACAGGCGGCGGGTAGTCGGACGCGTGACCTGACAGGCCTTTAGCAGCGCATGCCGCTTCAGTCTGGCAAGCTGCTCAGGGGCGATGCGCAGCTTGAGTTCGGTCTCGATGGCCATGCGTTCAGCTTATTCCGGTTCAGTTACAAAGGCGCAACCGGTTGTCCATCACCATTGTATGAACCAGCGTAATGTGCTCCTTGGATGCGACGGTCTATTTTCCATATTGCATGAGCATTTCCTGACGCTCAAACATCTGCTCCATCATCATCTGCATCATCTCCATGCGTTCTTCCATCATCTGGTGCATGCCCATCATGCCCATACCCTGATTACCACCCATTGGTCCCATCTTGTGCTCTTCACCCATCATGCCCATACCCTGATCGCCACTCATTGGTCCCATCTTGTGCTCTTCATCCGTCATGCCCATACCCTGATCGCCACCCATCGCACCCATCTTATGCTCACCGCCCATCATGCCCTTTCCCTGCCCGCAATTCGTCATATCCTTGCCCTGACCACATTCCATTTTGCCCATGCCCTGACCGGCGCCCATTTGACCCATCATATGATCACCGCCCATCGCACCCATTCCCTGTCCGCAGCCCATCATGCCCATACCCTGCCCACAGCCCATCTTG
>JBARHM010000016.1:0-2639 GCA_049799235.1 Gallionella sp. | reverse complement strand
GGATAATTTCTTAGGTCACACGTTAGCAGTCAACCGCAAAGAGGAGCAATCGACACATTCCTGCCCAACATCAACCGGTGGTTCCATCCGATTTCGTACTGGAATAACGCGATGGCTATCCGGCCTCACGCAGCAGTTCGTTCATTTCTCACCTGCGCTACCAGTGCTCGCGTCATCCTGAAGACGGCCATTCGAGCCAATTGCCAATTGAGTTCCAAGCAGAATCCAACACTACCCTAAAAAAGGGGGTGCATAGGCTTATCAAACCAGAACCTTTTACGTTCGGTTCCGTATGTACCGATCAACTTCCATTTGCCGGCTTCCTTGACCAGCACATGATCTTGCTTAGTCCAGTTATCAATAGTAACAGGGCCTATTTTGGGGTCAGGCGCACCCGCCTTGAGCGGCACGAAGGTCGGCTTGGTGATAGAAAATGGTCCTTTTTTTGGGTCGGGCACTCCCAACAGAAGGCCAGTACACTGAAAAACAATCATATTTTTATCGGCCGAAACTTTTTCAAGCCTCATACTATGGTGCGTTGCCATGGCATCAAATGTGGAAAATATCCTTCCCCATATCTGTCTTGCAGATTCTTTATCATGTTCTCCGTCGCTATAGTTATCTGAGTACAGCGCCATAAGGGCTTCCAAATCTTTTGTTTCAATGGCCTTTTCTGCGGCATGGAAAAACATCATCACCTCATCAAAGGTCTGAACTCCCAACTGTTGTTTAGCAGAAGGATCGACTTCCATGAAGTATTTATCCGAGAATTGATTTTCCGCCCCACTAGCGACGCCCGTAAAAAGGGCAGCGACAATATAGACAAATACTCCACACAATATGACCCGAAGATTTATTGTGTTCATACAATTCATTCGTAAAATCATAGCTAAGTCCTTTTAATATTCACTGCGGCATTGTGCCTACCCTATTCAGGAAAAGAATCGGGGGGCGTAATATGTTGCCATCCTTGCCCACTCAACGTCCTTAAGAAAGCCACCAAGTCCGCTTGCTCTTGGTTTGTGAGATCCAACTTAATTAACTCAGTCTCTGGAGAAGGATTTTCCTGACCCTTCTCTTTCTCATAATACTCCAGCATTTGTTCTAATGTACGATTCGGACGCCTCATTTCAACGTCCAAGAATGGATTGGCAATGCCTCCCATATTTTAAGAATCAACTATCTCTTCCAGTGTTGCAAGAGTCCCATTGTGCATATAGGAAGCTCTGAAACAAAGAGATTTTTCAGAAATCGGCCGGCTGCTGAACCTGCTGGCCAAACCGTTTGACGAACAACCCGGGATGGAGAGCTATGCCGCCGCGCCGCCGGATTGGGCACAACAGCTCGAGGTGAGCTGCTCGTCGTGAACAATTCTAGTCAAGTGAAATCGATTCAGATGTATTGATCAGCCTTGACGACGAACCAGAATCGCCGCAACTTGCTTCTTCGGCTTGCTGGATGGATGTGCAGGCTGGGCAGCAGGAGTGGAACTGCTACTGGGTTCATAGGGCTTGTCGAACCACGGATCATGAGCAGGTTTTTTCGGTGCTGCCGGACGAGCTGTATGACCTCGCTCTGAACGTTCACCGCGCGCAGCATGGCTTTGCTCCCGATGCTCGCCGCGAGATGACCTACCCGACTTCGCCGTATGCGGCACGACCGCAACTTCCTTGTCAATCTCGCGCCTGATCAGCTTCTCGATCTCCTTCAAATATTTCTCTTCTTCCGGAGAAACCAGCGAGATCGCTTTCCCGGACGCTCCTGCGCGGCCGGTACGGCCGATACGGTGGACATAATCTTCCGGGGCGTGAGGTATTTCATAATTGATCACCATCGGCAACAGGTCGATATCCAGACCGCGCGCGGCCACGTCGGTTCCGATCAGCACGGTTACTTTGCCCTGCTTGAATGCATCCAGCGCCTGAATGCGTTCCAACTGGCTTTTATCTCCATGGATCGCATCGGCGGCCACGCCATCTTTCTGCAATAGTCTGGCAAGGCGTGCTGCAGCTATCTTGGTCTTGGTGAACACCAGCACTTGAGTCGCATCGCTGCCGCGCAACAATTGCGCGAGCAAGACATGTTTGTCTGCCTGCTCTACCAGATAGACTTTTTGGGTGACGTTCTCGGCGGTGGCGTTGCTGCGCGCGACCTCGATGAGCTTGGGCTTGGTCAGAAACTCCGCCGATAATTTTTTGATCTCGGTCGAGAACGTGGCGGAGAACATCAGGTTCTGCCGCTGCCTGGGCAACAATACAAGAATGCGCTTCAGATCCGGCATGAAGCCCATGTCCAGCATCCGGTCCGCCTCATCCAGCACCAGCATCTGCACCTGGTTCAACTGAACCGTCTTCATCTCGATGTGGTCCAGCAAACGGCCCGGCGTGGCGACAAGTATCTCCACGCCCGTCTTCAAGCGCGGCGTCTGTGTCTTGATGTCCACCCCTCCGTAAACCACCAGCGAACGCAGCTTGGTATGTTTCGCATAGGTCTTCACGCTCGCTTCCACCTGGATCGCCAGCTCGCGTGTCGGCACCAAAATCAGCGCCCGCACCGGATGGCGCGCCGGCGAAGCGCTGGAACTGGCTTGCGGCAACAGTTTTTGCAGCATCGGCAGCACAAAAGCAGCCGTCTTGCCG
>JBARHM010000015.1:0-3858 GCA_049799235.1 Gallionella sp. | reverse complement strand
GCGCAAGGTCATCGGGCGCGAGTTCGTCGAAGTGTTCCAGCGCGAAGCAAAAAAATTGCCAAAGGCCAAGTGGCTGGCGCAAGGAACCATCTATCCGGACGTGATCGAGTCAGCCGGAGCGAAGACCAGAAAGGCCCACACCATCAAATCGCACCATAACGTCGGCGGCTTGCCGGAAAGTCTGCACCTGAAATTGCTCGAACCGTTGCGCGAACTGTTCAAGGATGAGGTGCGCGAACTTGGCGTGGCGCTCGGCCTGCCGCATGACATGGTGTATCGCCATCCGTTCCCCGGCCCCGGTCTCGGCGTGCGTATCCTCGGCGAAGTGAAGCGCGAATATGCCGACCTGCTGCGCCGTGCGGATGCGATCTTCATAGAGGAACTGCGCGCTTCCGGCTGGTATGAAAAAACCTCGCAAGCTTTCACCGTGTTCCTGCCGGTCAGGAGTGTCGGCGTGATGGGTGATGGCCGAACTTATGAATGGGTGGTGGCATTGCGCGCAGTACAAACGCAGGATTTCATGACCGCTCACTGGGCGGAACTGCCGCACGCGCTACTTGGCAAAGTCTCCAACCGCATCATCAACGAAGTGCGCGGCATCAACCGTGTGGTGTACGACATCTCCGGCAAGCCCCCCGCTACGATTGAGTGGGAGTAGCGCCTTCGGAGGGCAGAGCAGGGGCCCCGCTTGCGGGGATGTGACCCCGGAGAGGGCGCGTCCGCGAATAGGTAAGTTATATATGTCAGGCTAGTTATCTGAGCGGACAGACTACGGACGGTGCGGCGAAGCCGGCGGTGCGGGACAGGCCGCCAGTCGCGAATAAGAAAGCTATAAGTTTCAAGTAAGTTAACTGAGCGGATCGCCTTCGGAGGGCAGAGCAGGGGCCCCGCTTGCGGGGATGTGACCCCGGAGAGGGCCCGTCCGCGAAACTCCTGTCGTTGAATTTTCAGGAAGCGGAATTGAGCGGGCTGTATTCGAAGGGCAGAGCAGGGGCCCCGCTTGCGGCGATGCGATGAAACCGTCAGCTTCGCCGATCACTCAACCATCACAGTAACTGTCTGCAAGTTTTCCTCATAACCTCCCGGAGTCAACCTGCCTGCAAGAACGCATATTTCCCTGCTATTTCTTAACCCTTTGAAATAGCCTGATTTATCCTCGTTGTTCAGCGCTTTACTTGTCTTTAAAACTGCTATCTTGGCATCGTCGCAATAGATTCTGTATCGGTGTGCAACACGCATCGAACGGCACGAAAGGGCAACGTTATGTCTGAACCAGTTTTAAACCAATTCGTCGGCAACGACATTGAGAATAAAAAGTATAGCGTAGAGTCGCAGGCTATGGCCCGGCAAAGGATTAAATCCGATTCGCGATTTCAAACGGAGCATCAGGCCAGGTTGCGTGCCGAAGCAAAATTGCGCCAGCTTCAGATCGCATTCGCGGTGCTGTCGAAACGCACTGAGCAGGCTGCCAAGGATCGTTCTGTAGCCGGGCATGCTGAGTTGCTGGCTCTTGAGGCGGCAGAGCTTCGTGCCACGGCGAGCAAAACAGCTCGGATCGAAGCCGAACGCAAACTCAAGGCCGAGCAGGATGCGGCAGAGTTGATGAAGTCTCAGGCTGAAGCTGACAGAAATGCATGGCAGCTTCAGGAGCAGGCCAATGTGTTGCTGCGCAAGGCCGAGCAAAAAGCGCAGGAGCGGCTGGCGACAGAAGCATTGGCCAGCAAAGCTGCAGCATTCAAGCTGCAAACCGAGCGTGAACTGACGATTCTTGCCGAACGACACGCCGAAGCCGAGCTGCGGGCCGCGCGTGAGGTTGAGCTTGAGTTGCGCACCATCAAGGCGGACAAGCAGCCTATCGAATCAGTCATCAGACAGCCCGATTGATTTTAGTCTTGCGCTGCCCACTGGGAATTCCACACGACCTCCCACAGATGCTGATCGGGATCCATGGAAGAGGCATAATGACCAAGCTTTGCCGTGCAAGCAAATCAATTGTAATAAATGAATCAATCGAGCCTGAGCTAACCCCTTTTATTCCGACTTTTGTTGTTCATTCGAATTGCACCGGGTGCGCCCGACGCGATAAATCTGGGCACTGGCAAGAGGTCGCCTTATTGCCTTGACGTTCTGCTTTCTGGCAGCCAATTTTCCAAGGTAAAGGGCGGCTTTCGATACTCAGGAGAATCACCATGGAGGGCGGTTCATCGGCCATACCGGACTGTGGCGGTTTGCTGAAGAGGCTGTCGGTTCAACTTGCTGGAATGTCCGCTTCCAACTTTTCAGAACCGTCACTTTCGACACGTTTCGGAAGTTCAACTTTCTCGAAAGGAGACGCTCGCCAATCATCCAACGGCAATCAGCTCTGCTTCAGCAATACCTCCAACTGCTCAATTGGTACCGTGCTACCAAACAAATATCCTTGTAGTAAGAGCAGCCGTTTTCCAAAAAGGAATTTTCGTTGCTCTTCCATCTCCACCCCTTCAGCAATGACGTCCAAGTTCAGCCTGTATATGTAGGCGGCATTGTTGCCGTTTGGTTGCCATATGTAACGAATTACCGCGAATGGAAGTAATGCTTAACGAACACCAAAATCATATATCATATTGAGGAGTTGGAAATTGTTCGTTCATCGTCGTTCGCATTGATTCGATAAAAACAGGATGTTTATTATTCAGAAAAAAAACCGAAGCTGAGCTGCCCCCTTTTAGTTCTTACTGATCACAAGTGAAATCAAAACCGACCGAACCACTCTCGCAGAGCCCGGACAGCGAATCCTCCCCGGGAATCGACCAGCGCTTTCTGGGGGCGCTCCTGATGGCCGTCGGAGTGATCGCACTTCTCGGCGTTTCGACTGCTTTGGTCGATTTCAAGCTCATCCAATACGTCGTCGCGGCGACGGCAGTGGCCCTGATCGTCAGCGGCTGGTTGGTCTTCTCACGTCGCCCTGCAGCGAGCACGGCAACGCCCGTCGAGAACGGCCCCAGGGTGCGCAACTGGCGCCCAATCCGCATCGGCATCCTGCTGATCGTCGGTCTCACCGCCATCTGGTATGCCAAATCACACCAATTGGGCCAATGGCTGGACGAAGACGAAGTGGAACGCCTGAAGGCCCCCGTCTGGAACTACCACTTCGATGATTTCACCACCGGCATCTCACAAGCCGATGTCCAGAAGCATCTGTCCGCCGAGGGCTTCCGCATGCGCTGCTACGGCAACCTGGAACAGCGCGAGAAGATAGAGCCCGAGGACACCAGTGTCTGTTGGACTATCACGCGCAGTGCTTATGACATCCCCTCCCGCATGCTGGTGTTTTTCTTCGGCAACGACGGACTGCACCACATCCGTCAGGATTTCCCCAGCGGGGAATGGGATGCCGTCAACACCTGGCTGAAACAACAGGGCGATGCCGATGCCGGGGAATACGGGCGCGACCAGGGTGGTGCGAAGATCGCAGGGCGACGCGGCAAGACCGGACTCATCCTAGCCTCGAAGCCCGGTTTCATGGGCTGGACGATGGTCATGTGGCAGGGACGGGAGCGGGTCATCGAACGCACCTGTCGGGAAGAGAATGATGACAATCCGCAATGGCGCATGCTTTGTCGTGAGTGGCCGGCACCGGCCAGGCCAGCCGGGTTCATTGTTCGCCACACAGACAAGCCAGACTAGTAACTATCCAGAGAAATCCATGAATATCACCGCCACAACACGTCAAAGCATGATCATCGCTGGTCTCTTTCAGGGCGCAGTCATGCTTGCGCTGCATGAATGGTTCAAGACCAACGGATTTACGCCCGCCGACATGATCTGGGTTGCGCCGGCATACGTCCTTGCCGTACTGGCACCCATCACGTTCAATTT
>JBARHM010000014.1:0-2214 GCA_049799235.1 Gallionella sp. | reverse complement strand
ATCCTGCACGCCACAGGCGAGCGGCATCTGGGCAAGCTCGGCGGCTTGATTCACAAGATGCCCAACCTGGCCTGGTTCATGCTGGTGGGCACCCTTGCGCTTGCCGGACTGCCGCCTCTTAATGGTTTCGTGTCGGAATGGCTGATGCTGCAAGCCTTTCTGCTGTCGCCCGGCTTGCCGCAACCCTACATCAACATGCTGGTGCCGATCGCAGCGGCCGCGCTGGTTCTGGCTGCGGCGCTGGCGGGTTTTGTGATGGTGAAGTTCTATGGCGTGATCTTCCTCGGCCAACCTCGCGATGCCGGCCTCGCTGTCGTTCACGATGCGGGCTTATGGGAACGCATCGGCATGCTATGTCTGGTGGCCGGCTGTATCGCGTTGGGCGTGTTCCCCACTTTCGTGATCCTGCATCTGGATTTCGTGACGGAAATGCTGGTGCATAATTCCTTGGGTACGAGTGCCGTGCACTCCGGCTGGCTGCTGCTCACGCCGATAGCGGCCGAACGCGCCAGCTACAGCCCACTGATTCTGCTGCTCATCATCGTCGCCGGGGTGATACTCACCTCGCTGGTGGTGAAAAAGTTTTATCACGGTCGCTTGAGGCGCGGTGCGCCGTGGGACTGCGGCTTCCCCGAACAGGGCGCACGCATGCAGGACACGGCAGAGGGATTCGGCCAACCGATCCGGCAGATCTTCGAATGGTTCATGGGCGTAGCAAGACAGTTGCCCTCGCCGTTCGACCTGCATCCGCATTACCACTCGGAGGTGCATGATCGATTATGGAACATCTTCTACGCGCCGATAAAACGCGCGAATGAAATGATCGGCCACCAAGTAGGCAAGTTGCAGCATGGCCGCATCCACGTATACCTGCTGTACAGTTTCATCACGCTGCTGGCTTTGCTGGCATTCGTCGAATGAATGCTTCCGCGATATTTCTGCAACTTTTGCAAAACGTGCTGGTGTTGCTCGCGGCCCCGTTGTTGCTCGGCTGGATCAACCAGTGCCGTGCCTGGTTGCAGAACCGCAGCGGCGCCGGCGTGCTGCAGCCGTACCGCAATCTGGTCAAACTGTTTCACAAGGATGCCGTGCTGGCGCACAGCGCTTCACCACTGTTCCGCATCACGCCCTACATCCTGTTTGCCTGCATGTGGCTGGCCGCCGCGCTGGTACCCGTGCTGGCTACCGACCTGCCGCTTTCACCGGCAGTCGATGTGATCGCCCTGGTCGGCATTTTCGCCCTGGCACGGGTGTTCATCTCGCTCGCCGCGATGGACATCGGCACCGCTTTCGGTTCACTCGGCGCGCGCCGCGAGATGCTGGTAGGCTTTCTCGCCGAACCGGCATTGCTGATGGTGCTGTTCACCGCTTCCACCATCAGCCAGTCCACCTCGCTGATCACCATCGTCGAGACACTGGCGCACAAACAATTTGTGCTCTACCCGAGCATGACCTTTGCATCTGTAGCCTTCATCATGGTGCTGCTGGCCGAGAATGCGCGTGTGCCGGTGGACAACCCCTCCACCCACCTCGAGTTGACCATGATCCACGAGGCGATGGTCCTTGAATATTCGGCGCGCCATCTCGCACTGGTGGAATGGGCCAGCGCACTCAAACTGCTGGCATACATGGCCATCGGGATCGCCCTGTTCATCCCATACGGCATTGCCGAAGCGGGCAACTGGAATGCGCTGCCGCCGGCTATAGTGCTGCTGACAGTCAAATTAATGCTGGGCGGTGCGGGATTGGCTTTCATCGAAGCCATTTCCGCCAAGATGCGCATCTTCCGCGTGCCCGAATTCATGGGCACGGCTTTTCTGCTCGCCGTGCTGGGGCTGTTGACACATTTCCTGCTGGAGTCCTGAGATGGGTATCCCGTTCACCGGACAGATCATCAACATGTGCGCAGCGCTGCTGCTGCTGATCGCTTTCGCGATGCTTTCGCAGCGCCGCATTCTGTCCCTGATCAATTTGTTTGCATTGCAAGGCTTGATACTTGCCATCAGCACCATCGTGGTCGCCTATTCCTCGCAGCAGCATCATCTGTATTACTCGGCTGCGCTGACCTTGCTGCTCAAGGCCATCGTACTGCCGATGATCCTGCACAGGCTAATCCGCAAGCTCAACATCAAGTGGGACGTGGAAACCATGTTCAACATTCCGACCATCATGCTGGTCGGTCTGGCGCTGGTGGTGTTCGCCTTCAACCTCGCC
>JBARHM010000013.1:0-3341 GCA_049799235.1 Gallionella sp. | reverse complement strand
GGGCAAGAGCTGGTGCGTATTGGCAACAGTCAGCATCACCCACGAAGAAAGAAGCATGAATTGGAGACTAATAAAATGGAAAGTGAAAAAGAATTTTCAGCCGTTGATCTGACCGGCGAGGCACCAGAGGGGATTTGTCCTGATTGTCTCATTCATGGAATCATCCACGGCCCAACAAGCTGCGCTCTTGTGTACTGCACACACAATTTGCGAGGGGCGTACCGGGTTATAGGTGGCGAGTGGAAAACCCTGAAGGGGATAGAGCGCGCCTTATTCATTGATGTAATTGCGCGAGGGCTGCTGATGGGCGAGTTGCGCGTTGACATACAGCGCGACCTGGCCGGACTGATCCGCGCTGAGGCAGACCAGGCAACGAAACATTGAAAATTTACGCGATAAGCAAAACAAATTGGCTTGCAATGTTCAATAGGTTTTGCTAATATACAAACCAGTGGTCTTTTCTGCAAAAAGTCGCGCCGATGCAGCGACCGGGAGACCGCCACAGAGGCGCCAATGCAGCCCGCGTGCCGAGCCAAAGCTCGAAGCAGTAGATACGAACCCGATAAACCGGGACTGGTATCTGCGCGGCTTCGGGCAACGAAATTCAAATCCCCTTCCCGCATGGCCAGTCCTAAAGAACATTTAGGAGAATCAATCATGCAAAATATCAATTTTTTGAAGCAAGAGAAAGCAGAGCTTATCGCCAGGGGCGAGGCCCTACTCGATAAGGCCGACGCGGAACATCGCGACCTGAGCATTACCGAGAATGAGGAATATAAGCAAATCACGGTCGGGCTTCAGCGGCTCAATCTCAAATTAGCAGCAAACGACCCAACTTTCAGCGATCAGCCGGTCGGCGCGCTTCGCGATCTCGACGACTCTCTGGGGCAGCCGACAGCACGCCGTGTCGTTTCTTCCGGGAATAGTCCCGCCCTCGCGATGTTTGGCGAAACTCGCCGCGAGCAGGAAAAAGCTGCTTACGGTTCCGGCATGTGGATCGCCGCACAACTTTATGGAAATGAAAGAGCACAGACTTGGTGTTCGGATAACGGATACAAGGTCTACGCCGCAGCCAGTGAAGGCGTGGCCACACAAGGTGGAAATCTTGTTCCGGTCGAGTTGGAGTCGTCGGTCATAAAGCTGATGAATGAATACGGAGTTGCGCGACGCGAGTGCCGCATCCGTCCGATGGGTAGTGATCGCCGCGAAATTCCAAAGCGTCAAGGTGGCTTGACGGCAAGCTATATTGGCGAGGGACAGGAGGGTTCGGAGAGTGATTCTGAGTGGTCGCTGGTCGGGCTAACTGCAAAAAAGATGATGATTCTATCTCGCATGTCATCGGAATTGAATGAAGACAGTGTGATCGATTTGGCAGCAGACTATGCAGAGGAAGCCGCCCAGGCGTTTGCCCAGAAAGAGGACAACTCTCTCTTCAATGGGGACGGGACTTCGACTTATGGGGGAATCGAAGGCATTCGAGCCAAGCTCTTAAATGGTACGAAGGCTGGAGCGGTGCTGGCAGCTTCAGGCGTGGATACATTCGCTGAGGTTACCACGGCAGAATTGAACGCGATGATGGCCGCGCTTCCGGCCTACGCTGCAAGGAATGCAAAGTGGTATTGCTCGCGTAAAGGCTACGTGCTCGTATTCCAACGTTTGATTGAAGCAGCCGGTGGCATCACTGCAAGCGACTTGGTTGCTGGCCCGATTCGCAGAGGGTACATGGGCTATCCAGTGATTGAGACAGAAGCCATGCCGACTTCAGCGGGTGATTTGTCCGGCGAGATCATGCTTGTGTTTGGTGACCTGCGCAAAGGTGTGGAGCTTGGAGACCGGCGCGGCGTTCGGGTCGCACTGTCCGAGCACGCCCACTGGACTACTGACCAAATCGGTGTGCGCGGCACGATGCGGCATGACATCAACTTCCATGATGATGGCGACGCGACTACGGCAGGCGCAGTGGTTGGATTAAAAGGAAACTAATCTCCCGGCTACGTTTTTCTCTGGGAGTGGCCAAGTCGATGAGTGGCATAAAACCTTCGACAGCCTGTGGCTTCACCTTTCTGGAAATGCCGAAGCGCGACAGGCATCAGACCCCGACATTGCTGCCGGGGTTCTTTTGCATCATTTCCTGATATTGGAGGGTGCCAGATGTACATGGTTAAGGCGGATGAGAAGAACCAGTTTGCTGTCGGATTCTACAATCCTTGGCGAAAGTTCATTGTTGTGGATGTATTCACTTCTGCACAAGAAGCGACAGAGCGACTTGCGTATCTGAACGAAAGGCGCACAGGACAAATGCGTATATGTATCAATGACTAGGGAGGGGGGAGTAAATCTCTACAATTCAAAGGCGTGGAAACCGCGCCCCATCCCACGCAGGGATTAAATCTGAATAGCAGGTTATACAAAGTTATATGACACCAAAGCAACGTAGTTATATTGAATACCGAATCATTGGGCTAGGCCAGGCGCAGGCAGCCATCAAAGCTGGCTACGCTTCGGCATCGGCAAAGACCATAGCATCGCGCATGGAAAAGTTGCCGGAGATTCGCGCCGCGATAGATGCCGGGCTTGCGGCCAGGTATGGGCAGACTGATGAACCGCCCGAGTTCGAGGATGCACAAAGCTACCTCGCCGCCGTGGTGAAGGGACTGACCCCGCCCGATCCGGTTCGAGTAGGTGCGGCAAGGGCATTGTTGCCATTCGAGCGTGCCCGGCAACGTGCGCCTGTGAAGTCGGCAACACCTAGACAGATGGATAGGCAGAACAGACTCGCTGCGGAGCAGGACTTGCTCGATGCCTGGGCCGAAAAGGCCGCACGTGTTCGGCAAAGATTAAAACAAAAATAGAAAGGACATACAATGGCCGTTCACATCGTACCGATGCCGCGATCGTTTTTAAAGTTCAGCGAAAAGATCCGGCCTTCGCACCCGCCGATATTCGACGATGATCCGAGTCAGGATGAAATTGCGGAAGCACGCGCCCTGTTCGCTGAACTCGATGAGGATTCGCAAGCATGGTATCGCAGAGGTTCAAGGCTTTTCGCGGACTGCTGAGGCTTGAAATGTCCGGTAGTGGTTCAGTTTGAAATCGGCTGGAATTTTGCTGGCCTATAATCGCGTGGATCAATACATGCATCGTAGAATGCTTTATCGAAACGAAACCAGTTCGTTTTATCAATACCCCTTGATGAAGAAGATATTCCGCTATCTGGGAAGGCAGAAAAAATTTGAATCGCCCTCCCTTGCTCTTTGGCAATATCTTTTACTTCATTTACGGCTTCAGTCAAATCTTGATCTTGGCTGAAAATTATGGCGACATCGAATTCCTTTCTTCTG
>JBARHM010000012.1:0-2050 GCA_049799235.1 Gallionella sp. | reverse complement strand
CACGGTGCTCCACCTGGCGGCGACGATCCGCGACCAGCCGCCGCGGCGGATCGAGGAGCTGAACGGCCTCGCCACGGTCCGCCTCCTGCGGGCCGCCGAGCGCAGCGGAGTGGAGCGCTTCGTCTTCTTCAGCGCCCTCAACGCCTCAGCCGCCCAGCGCACGCGCTTCTTCCGAGCCAAGTGGCTGGCGGAGCGGGCGGTCGACTCCTCCCCCCTGCAGACGACGGTGTTCGCCCCCTCGATCGTCTACGACCGCAGCGACCCCTGGGTCACCCTGCTGAAGCGCTTCTCCTTCCTCCCCGTCCTACCGGTCTCCGGCGGCGGCCAAGCCCGGTTCCAGCCGATATGGGCCGATGACGCAGCCCACTGCGTGGCCAACGCCCTCGCCGCTGACAGCCGCCCCCGCTACGAGCTGGCCGGCCCGGAGACGATGACCTACGACCAGATGTCGGACCTGGTCAGCCGCGTCGCGGGGCGGCCGCGACCGCTCGTCCACCTTCCCCTGCCGCTCGTGCGCGCCGGGTTGATCGCCCTCCGCTCGCTCGGCGAGGCCGTCTTCGCAACCTGGGAGGAGGCGGAGCTGATGGAGGTGTCGATGACCAGCGACCGCGGCACGGCCGATGCCGAATCGCTGGGCGTAACTCCCCGACGCATGGGCGACGTCCTGGAGGAGTCCTGAGCCGCTGGTGCAACGCGTTGTCGATGCCATAGGTGGGAAACGCGTTACGGCGGGGTGAAAAGGCGAGGGGCCCGGTTTCCCGGGCCCCTCGAAAGCCACTCGCCTGTTAGGGCGAGGATACGCCTGGGCAGGCGTGGCTACATCATCCCGCCCATGTCCGGCATGCCGCCGGGCATACCGCCGCCGCCGCCTTCCTCGGGCGGTTCGGCGATCACTGCCTCGGTGACGAGGATGTTCTTCGCGATCGAGGCCGCGTTCTGCAGCGCCGAGCGCGTGACCATGGTCGGGTCGATGACGCCGGCCTTGATCAGGTCGCCGTACTCGCCGGTGTCCGCGTTGAGGCCTTCGCCCGGCTTCAGGTCGCGGACCTTGTTGACGACGACCGAACCCTCCTCGCCGGAGTTCTCGGCGATCTGGCGGACCGGCTCCTCCAGCGCGCGGTGGATGATCCGCGCGCCGGTCGCCTCGTCCGGATCCTCCAGCGCCTCGACGTCGAGCGCGGACTGGGCGTTCAGCAGCGCCACGCCACCGCCCGGCACGACACCCTCCTCGAGGGCTGCCCGGGTCGCCTGCAGCGCGTCCTCGACGCGGTGCTTTTTCTCCTTCATCTCGGTCTCGGTGGCGGCACCTACCTTGACCACGGCGACACCCCCGGCCAGCTTCGCGAGGCGCTCCTGGAGCTTCTCGCGATCGAAGTCGGAGTCGGTGTTCTCGACTTCCGATTTGATCTGCTTGATCCGGCCCTTGATGGCGTCGCCCTCGCCGGCCCCGTCGATGATCGTCGTCGTGTCCTTGGAGACGACGACGCGGCGGGCCCTACCGAGCTGGTCGATTTGGGTGTTCTCCAGTTTGAGGCCCATCTCCTCGGTGATCACCTCACCGCCGCTGAGGATCGCGATGTCCTCGAGCATCCGCTTGCGGCGATCGCCGAAGCCCGGCGCCTTCACGGCGACACCGGTGAAGGTGCCGCGCAGCTTGTTGACGACGAGCGTCGCGAGGCACTCGCCCTCGACGTCCTCGGCAACGATCAGCAGCGGCTTGCCGCCCTGCATCACCTGCTCCAGGATCGGCAGGATGTCGCGCACCGAGCCGATTTTCTGGTTGGCGATGAGGATGTAGGGGTCCTCCAGCACCGCCTCCATGCGGTCCTGGTCGGTGACCATGTACGGGGAGATGTAGCCCTTGTCGAACTGCATCCCCTCGGTGAACTCCAGCTCCATGCCGAAGGTCGGGCCCTCCTCGACGTTGACCACGCCGTCCTTGCCGACCTTCTCGATCGCGTCGGCGATCACGTTGCCGATCTCGTCGTCGGCGGCGGAGATGGCGGCGACGCGGGCGATCTGCTCCTTGCCGGCGACCTCCTTGGACTGC
>JBARHM010000011.1:0-4418 GCA_049799235.1 Gallionella sp. | reverse complement strand
GTCTTCTCTCTGGTAAGAAAAAAGTTGCGCGCGACCTGCATTGTGATGGTGCTGGCTCCCTGTTTCACCCCACCGGAGGTGAAGTTGGAGAATGCTGCGCGCAACACTCCCATGTAATCCACCCCGCCATGCTCATAGAATCTGTCATCTTCAGCGGCCAGAATGGCTTGTTTCATGATCTCGGGGACATCAGATATTTTGACCAGTGCGCGCCGTTCTTCGCCGAATTCACCAATCAGCGCCCCTTCAGTGCTGTATATTCTCAGCGGGATTTTTGGCCGATAGTCCGTAAGCACCTCAAGTGAAGGCAGTCCCGGGTAAGCCAGCATAACTGCCAATCCAAGCAGAATCGCCGGAAACAAAATCAAGGCTAAGGAGATAAGAACAGGTAAGAACCAGCGACGGGAAGTCATGTGCAGTTGTCCGGAGATTGGCATCAATGGTAAGGTAGGTGAAATTATATCGGCACTTCTAGCATAAATAACACCCTAAAAATAGCTTTACACAATTTATAGTTATTGCTAGGATTTAAACCACTTTATACAAATAAAGGGCTAACCCGCATATGCTTAAGGTAAATTTCGACATACCACTGGATTTTTTACGAGCTTCTACACCCCCAATGATCGGTGTAGACATCAGCACTTCATCGGTCAAGATGGTTGAGTTGAGTGAATCCCCAAAAAAGGGTGGCTATGTTGTTGAGCGATATGCGATTGAATTGCTGCCGAAGGATGCTGTAAGCGATGGCAACATCAATAATCTTGATGCGGTTTCGGAAACCATGCAGCGTGCCTTGAAACGCCTGGGGTCCCGCATCAGGAACGCAGCACTGGCACTTCCTGCTGCTGCGGTGATCACCAAAAAAATCCTTTTGCCAGCCGGCATGCGCGAAGAGGATCTGGAGTATCAGGTCGAATCGGAAGCAAACCAATATATCCCCTTTGCCTTGGAAGAAGTTAATCTGGATTTTCAGGTGATAGGACCTGCCCCTGGTAATGCCGAGGAGATGGAAGTATTGTTGGCAGCCTCTCGCAAGGCGAATGTTGAGGACCGTGTTGCAGCTTGCCAAGCCTCAGGACTGAAAGCGCTGGTCATGGATGTCGAGCCCTTTGCTTCCGAGATGGCTTTCGAGCAGATTAGCGCTCAGTTACCTGATGGAGCAGTGGATAAATGCGTAGCTCTGGTCGATATCGGCGCCAGCGTTATGAGCGTCAATGTGTTGCGAAATGGTCAGTCTGTATATTCCAGAGACCAGCAGGTAGGTGGCGATCAGTTGACTCAGCAGATCCAGGGGGTGTTTGGCTTGTCTGCAAGTGAGGCTGAAGCCGCTAAACGCAGCGGCGGCCTGCCGGTAAATTATGAAAGCGATGTGTTGACGCCGTTCCGCGAGAACGTGGTGATGGAAATAGCCCGTGCGCTGCAGTTTTTCTTCGCTTCTTCACAGTACAACGAGGTGGATTACATAGTGCTCGCCGGTGGTTGTGCGGCATTGCCAGGATTGGATGACGCGGTGGCGACCAGAACCCAAGTGAGCACGATGGTGGCGAACCCATTCGCATTGATGACCCTTTCCAGCCGAATCAAGCCCAGGCAATTGCAAGCCGATGCGCCATCGTTGATGATTGCCTGTGGCCTTGCGATGCGGAGATTCGATCCATCATGATGCGTATAAACCTGCTGCCGCATCGAGCTGAAAAGCGGCGCGCACGCCAAGTGCAATTTATTGCATTTAGTGTGATTTCTATAGCACTGGGGGGGCTATTGGTGGGATTCGTACAGGTTGCGATCGGCACCCAGATAGCCTATCAGGAAAGAAGAAATACATATTTGAAACAGGAGACAGCGATACTGGACAAGCAGATCGCGGAAATCAAGAAGCTCCGCGAGCAAACACAGTCCTTGCTGGCACGCAAGAATGTCGTGGAAAGTCTGCAAAGCACACGTTCAGATGTTGTGCACCTGATGGATCAGATGTTGCGTATCTTGCCCGACGGGGTGTATCTCAAGTCACTTAAACAGACCGGCAATAGAATCGATCTAGTCGGCCTTTCGCAATCCAATGCGCGCATCTCGACATTGATGCGCGCAATCGAAGATTCCCCTTGGCTCGATACCCCTTTGTTGATAGAGATTCACGCCGTTACGGTGACAGGCACTCGCCTCAGCGAGTTTAAGTTGGGTTTCAATTTGTCCAAGGCGCAACCCGCGGTTACCACGCCCGCCAATCCCATCAATCCTGCCAAGGAAAAGAATTAGGTGTCATGATGAATTTAGATGACCTGAAGAATCTCAACCCCAAGACTCCCGGAGCATGGCCGTGGCCGGCAAAAATCATTGCCTTCGTGATAATGTTTATTGCTGTGGTTGTGGCTGGCGCAGTGTTCATTTGGCAAGATCAATGGGACACCTTGAACAGAGTCAAGGAAGAGGAAGATAAGCTGAAAGAGACTTTTCTGGTAAAAAAGAAGCAGGCGATCAACCTGGATTTGATCAAGAAGCAACTTACCGAGACTCAGGAATCCTTCGGAGCGCTACTGAAACAACTTCCGAGCAAATCGGAAATGGATGCTTTACTGACCGATATCAACCAGGCTGGTTTGGGAAGAGGATTGCAATTCGAGCTATTTAAGCCCGGACAGGAAACCGTAAATGGATCTTTTACCGAGCAACCGATCGCCATCAAAGTGACGGGAAACTATGATGACCTCGGAAAATTCGCCGGAGATATCGCGATGTTGCCGCGTATCGTTACTCTTAATAATATAGCCGTCAGTCCGGCAAAAGATGCGTTGGTCATGGATGCCACTGCTAAGACTTTTCGCTACCTGGACGAAGAGGAACTGGCAGCACAGAAACAAAAGGCGGTAAAAAAACCGGCAGGGAAAAAATAAATGAGGCTGATATTTTTCACATTAATTTCGTTATTGCTGGCAGGATGTGGTGGCGAGGAGTATCAGGATTTGCGTGATTTCGTAAAACATTCCGGAGAGGGTATGCGCGGCAAGATAGAGCCTCCACCAGAGGTGAAACCTTATGAGCATTTCGCCTACACTAACGACACAAATTTGCCAGATCCATTCAAGCCAAGCAAACCGGATAAACATTCCGGAGGGGGAATAAATCAACCCGACATGAATCGTCCCAAAGAAGCCCTCGAGGAATTTCCGCTCGAAAGCCTCAAAATGGTCGGTTATCTTTATCGGAATAAAGTCGGTTATGCAGTAATACGCGCCACTGATGGCAAGCTATACCGGGTCAAGGCCGGGAATTATATCGGCCCGAACTTTGGCTTGATAAAGGAAGTCACGGATACGGGAATTGAAATCAAAGAGATGGTGCAAGACAGTGCCGGCGATTGGACAGAGCGCGTGAGCAGCTTGCAATTACTTGAATGAATGGGAGCAAGACAATGGGAAATATTAACATCGCAATTCGTTTGCTTGGCATATTCATCTTCTTTTGCGGTTTGAGTGGCCAAGCTGGGGCGGATACCCAGAACAGCATCACCGCGCTGGGTGTCAGCAGTGTTAGAGGCGGGGCAACGGTCATCAAGGTCGAGTTGTCTCAGCCACTGGCAAATCCTCCTGCAGGGTTTACCATCAATACCCCGCCACGCATCGCGTTTGATTTTCCCAATACGACAAACGGCTTGGGTAAATCAGTTCAGGATTTCACCGAGGGTGACTTGCGTAGCGCCAATATCGTACAGGCAGGAGGGCGTACCCGACTGGTAGTCAATCTTAACCAAATGCTCAGTTATGACACCAAGGTTGACGGCAATAACGTATTAATCACATTGCATGCAAGACTGAAAGATCGTGCGGACACCTCCAGCGTTTCGCGTTTTTCGGAGGCGAGCACTGATGTGCAAAAACACACTCTGCGAGATATCGATTTTCATCGTGGCAAAAATGGTGAAGGCCGCATACAGGTCGACCTCTCCGATCCAGGCATAGGCATAGACATTCGGCAACAAGGAACCACGCTGATTGTCGATTTTCTCAAGACCAGCCTGCCACGCAATTTGCAACGCAAACTGGACGTGATTGACTTTGCTACACCGGTGCAAGGCGTAGATACCTTTGCCCTGGGGGACAATGTTCGTATGGTGATCGAGCCAAAGGGCCAGTGGGAACAAGCCGCCTACCAAACCGACAATAAGTTCATCATTGAATTAAAACCGGTAAAAGAGGATCCGGACAAGTTGGTAAAGGGCGCCAAAGCCGGTTATGCAGGTGAAAAGCTGACATTGAATTTCCAGAAGATCGATGTTCGTGAAGCATTGAATGTGATTGCAGATTTCACCGAACTGAACATCGTGATCAGCGATACTGTAAAAGGCAATCTCACTCTGCGCTTGAAGGATGTTCCTTGGGATCAGGCGTTCGACATTATCCTGCAGAGCAAGGGTTTGG
>JBARHM010000010.1:0-3657 GCA_049799235.1 Gallionella sp. | reverse complement strand
GCTGCAAATCGCGCCAGCTTCGCTCCCGGCACACCTGCTTCGGCATAGATACTTCCATCCATTTCGAGATGCAACGCACTTAATGCCCCATGCAGCATCAACACCGTTCCGCGCAGACCGCCATCACGCACCAACAGATTGCTGCCCAAGCCCACCACATACAGCGGCTCGTCGACCGGCATGCTGCGCAAAAATACCAGCAGATCATCCATATCCGCCGGCTGATACATGCGCTCGGCCACACCACCTGCGCGCCAGCTGGTGTGTTTGCGCATATCAACATGCTGGCGCATGGTGCCGCGCAATTCAGGGGACAGAGGACAGACGACGGACGACAAAGATTTTGTTGCCGCTGCGCGGCAATCTTTGAGTAATGGTGCGGCAAAGCCGCTCAACGTTTTGTCCTCAGTCATCTGTCTTCCGTCTTCTGTAAAGCTGGCACTTTCCCGGTTGTGTCCCCTTCGCTTCTTCCCAGCAGGTTGTTGGGAAGATTACCTATCGATCCGGCACCCATAGTGACCACCACATCCCCATCCTGTGCCATCTGCATGATCGCTTGTGGCATTTCTCCGATGTGCTCGACGAATACCGCTTCACTCTGGCCTGCCACGCGCAAGGCATGCATCAGCGCGCGCCCATCCGCCGCGATGATGGGCTGCTCGCCTGCCGCATACACCTCGGTCAATACCAGTGCATCTACGCTGCACAACACTTTCACAAAGTCTTCGAACAAGTCGCGGGTACGCGTGTAGCGATGCGGCTGAAATGCCAGAACCAGGCGCCTGCCGGGGAATGCGCCGCGCACCGCTTCCAGCGTGGCGGCCATTTCTGCCGGGTGGTGCCCGTAATCATCGATCAGTGTGAAGCTGCCACCATTGACCAAGCCGACTTCGCCGTAATTCTGGAAGCGCCTGCCCACTCCTTCAAATTCCGCCAGAGCAGCCACAATCGCATCGCTAGTCACGCCCACTTCCAATGCAACCGCGATTGCCGCCAAGGCGTTAAGCACGTTGTGCATCCCGGCCAGATTGAGCGTGATATCCAAATCTTTTGGTGTGCCGTTCTGTCGGCATCGTGCGGTGAAACGCATCTGTCCGCCCTGATGACGCACATCAACGGCGCGGATCTGTGCAGCATCGCTGAATCCGTAAGTCGTTATAGGCTTGGTGATGCGAGGCAGGATCTCGCGAACGTTGGCATCGTCGATGCACAATATCGCCCTGCCATAGAACGGCAGGTGTTCGACAAAATCCACGAATGCCTGCTTGAGCCGCGCGAAATCATGGCCGTAAGTTTCCATATGGTCGGCGTCGATATTGGTGATCACGGCGAGTATCGGTTGCAAGTGCAGGAACGAGGCATCCGACTCGTCAGCCTCCACCACGATAAACTCGCCAGTACCGAGCTTGGCATTGGTTCCGCTGATGTTGAGCTTGCCGCCGATGACAAAAGTCGGATCGAAGCCGCCCTTGGCCAGCACACTGGCGGTCAGGGATGTCGTGGTGGTCTTGCCGTGCGTGCCCGCCACCGCGACTCCCTGGCGCAAGCGCATCAATTCAGCCAGCATCATCGCGCGCGGCACGACAGGGATACGACGCGCACGTGCAGCCAATACTTCGGGGTTATCTTCCTTGACAGCAGTGGAAACCACTACCGCGTCCGCATCAGTCAGATTCTGTTTGGCATGGCCGAGATACACCGTCGCGCCCAGTTTCTTGAGACGCTTGGTCGCGGCATTCACAGCAATATCGGATCCGCTCACCTGAAAACCGAGATTAAGAAGCACTTCGGCAATGCCATTCATGCCGGCACCACCGATGCCGACGAAATGTATATGTTTGACTTTATGCTTCATGATTGCGCAAGTGCCCCGCAGATTTCGGCAACTTTCAGCGTCGCGTCCGGCTTGGCCACGCTGCGAGCCTGCCGGGCCATCGCCAATAACTTTTCCCGGCCATGTTCACCTTCCAGCAAATCCCGCAGAACCTGGGCCAGTTTTTCTGCGCTCAACTCGCTCTGCGGCAGCAACAGCGCAGCACCTCGTTCGCTCAAAAAGCGTGCATTGCATGTCTGGTGATCGTCCACTGCCAGCGGGAACGGGATCAATATGCTCGCCACCCCCGCTGCGGCAAGTTCTGCGACAGTCAGTGCGCCGGCACGGCAAATCACCAGGTCGGCATTGCCGTAGTGTTTCGCCATTTCGTCTATGAACGGTTTGATGTCGGCCTGCACGCCGGCCTGCTGGTACGAATTCCTTACCGCTACAAGATGCTGCTTCCCGGTTTGATGAATCACAACAGGTTGAGCGTTCTCCGGCAACGCCCGCGAGGCTTCGCCTCCACCCTTGCGCAGCAACGCGAGTGCCAACGGAACGGTTTCATTGAGCGCTTTTGCCCCCAGACTGCCCCCCAGCACCAACACATTCGGCCTGCTGCCTGTATGCGCGGCATAGCGCTGCTGGGGCTCGGGCAATGCGGCGATGTCACTGCGCACAGGATTACCGCACCATATCGCCCGGGGCAAAACATCAGGGAAACCGCTCAACACTTTTTGAGAGAAACACGCCAACGCCTTGTTGCTCAATCCGGCTATGGAATTTTGCTCGTGTATCACCAGCGGACGGCGCAGTGCTGCAGCCATCATTCCGCCCGGGAAAGTGATATAGCCGCCCATTCCCAGCACCAAATCGGGACGATGGCGGAGTATTGCGGCAGCGCTCTGCCACAGCGCAACCAGCAGGTTGACAGGCAACATCAGTTTGCGCAGCAAACCCTTGCCGCGCAATCCGGAAAAGCGCACCCAGGCCATTTCGTAACCATGCCTTGGCACCAGCTCGGCTTCCATGCTGTGAGGAGCGCCCAGCCAGGTCACCCGCCAGCCCCGAGAGCGCAGGGTGTCAGCGACTGCCAATGCCGGGAAAATATGACCTCCGGTTCCACCTGCCATGATTAGGATTGATCGGCTCATAAAGTGCCGCCCAGTCCAGAAGACAGAAGACAGAGAACAGAAGACAGATTTTCATGTCCCGTTGCACGGCACGTAATAACAAAGGCGCGGCTCAGCCGCGACAGCGCTCCTGTCCTCTGTCTTCTGTCCTCTGTCTTCTGATGACTCATACCGGAAGTCCCCGCGCGATTCTTATGTTTTGGTTCCGGCATAACATTCGCTTCGCGAATGTGAGCCCCCACCGAAACCGTCGATCTTCCTGACTTTGTGCACCGCTCTGCAATTTGAGCTGATTAACGCTCATATTGGTAAACCTCGTGCTGTTCGACGGTTTTCATAATCCACTCTCAGCAACAATGCCGCAGCAACACAATTCACCAGCATGCCGCTGCCCCCAAAACTCAGGAACGGCAAGGTCAGGCCTTTGGTCGGCAGCACACCCATGTTCACTCCGATGTTGATCATTGCCTGGGCGCCGATCCACACACCGATACCTTGCGCGACCAGTGCTGAAAAATTACGATCGAGAAAAGCTGCCTGGCGGCCGATCTGAAGTGCACGAACTACCAGCAGCGCGAATAGCATGATCACCGCTGTTACACCTACCAACCCCAATTCCTCGGCGATTACAGCCATCAGGAAGTCGGTATGAGCCTCCGGCAGATAGAATAACTTTTCCACACTGCCGCCCAAACCCACGCCTAGCCACTC
>JBARHM010000009.1:0-2243 GCA_049799235.1 Gallionella sp. | reverse complement strand
GGTCCTGAGAACGCCTTCGACGCCGAGACCAGGCAGGTTGACCTTCCGTTCTGTACTCCAGGACCACCTGTCTAACATTCCATAGAATAAGTATAACACGGGCTGGAGCCAACGGTGAGTCGTCTGAATATAAGAAAGGGGGCAGGGAAAAGGCGAATTTCATTCTGCAAGATGTGATCCCTGGCTGTTCTTGGATGTTTCCGGCTTCAGGTATTCGATACGTTAGGAACGGGCCATGAGCGGAGGAAATTGTGTCACATTATAGTGGTCACTTCTTCGAGCATGACAAATACAGCAAGTGATGAAGCGACCCTCTGTTCCCTCCCCCCGGCCCTGTGCCCCTTCCGCGAAAAGGGTCAGCGGATCAATGTTTCTCCATCATGATCTTAATGCGGCGCTATATCGGTCTGCTTGATGCCCGCATCCGACTTGGCTTGATCCATCAATGCGGCGCAGTTGCTGTCCTTTGCGTTGCCGAAATCGAGCAGAGGTATCAGCCCGGCCACGCCCACAGTCACCGCGGCCAGGCCCACCGCGACGCCGATACGCGTTGCCACCTTGGTCGTGTCGGGTTTAACCTTCGGCCTTATAAGCGTGCCCGTGACAAGGATCGGGCCTCGCAGCGATGCCAGGCTGAAACTCTTCGACTGCGACACCAATCTCAGGTGCAGCGATTCATCGGCAAAGTTCACGTTGCCATCGCCGGTAATATTTACCTTGGGGGTATCCAGCACCAGGTCCTGGACTTTGAAATCCCCTTCGACGGCCTTGAAGTTCGCAACCATGCATCGTATCGGGACATTCTTGTCGCCGCGAACCAGCACCAGGAACGAGTTGGCGATGTCGACGTTGGATTTTCTGAGAAGCAGCTCGCTGATGGTGCCGCCGTCCAAGATCAGTGCCGCCTCGCCGTTCGCCGTTCCCATCATTTGCGAAATCGAGTCTCCGGTGGCATCGAGCTTTGCGCGTCCGCCAATGATTCCCGGGGTTGAGGCGGTCATCTTCGAGGTCATGAGCAATTGGTCGAGGTGCAGGCCTCTCGCCGTGATGTCGGCATGAGTGGCGATGTGCGGCCCGCGCCCGTCCATCGTGATCTCCGTGACCAGGTGGCCGGAGGCGGTTTTGAAGTTCAGCGGCGTCAGTTTGAGCGTGCCATCCTTTATAATGAGATGGGTGTCCATCTGTTCGATCGGCAACCCCTTGGTAATGATCTTATCTCCCTTGAAAAGGACATCTGCATCCGCAGCGCGGATCTTTTCGAGATTGAAGGGCATGGTCGGCAGCACCTTGTTGCGCGGTCCGCTGACGAGGCCCACTCCTATGAAGCCGCTCAAGTCCTTTATTTCCAGGCTGCGCGATTCCAGCTCAGCGGTAATCAGTTGGGGACTCTTGTTGAGGTCTACCGATAGGTCTCCGGCCAGATCGCTATTTCCCACTTTCCCCTCGAAGTGCTTGAAGGTCCAGATGTTTCCGGCATGGTTCAGGTACCCTGTTAGCCTGTAGGGAGGCGTCGGCGGAAAAGGCACGCCGATGATCGGATACAGCTGTGCAAGATCGTTGCCTTCGAGAATGAAATTCACCTTTTCTTTTTTCAGGTGCAGGGGATCGAGCAGGGTTCCGCTGATACTGGCCCTGGTCTTATCCAATGTCAGGATCGCCTTTATCGGGTAGGGACGGTCGGCGTGGCGCAACGCGAGCAGCGCTCCGCCGTTCGCATAGAGGCTGGCGTTCATTCCTCTGAACTTGCCTTTTCCCTTAACTTCAACCATGGTATCCGGAGCGCCCTCGGCAACAGCCGACGTATTGATCACGAAGGACAGGTTTGTGTTGTTCGTTCGATTGCGGAACGTGAGAGTGCCGTTATCGATGGAAAGCGATCCTATATCGGGAAATTCGCTTTGCTTATGCCTGGCTGCCCTGCTGAAATCCCAGTTCGGCATGCCGTCCTTGTTTACTTCGAGTGCCAGATGAAAGTCGGACAAGGAGATTTCAGGAAATGACAGGTGGCCGGTCAGGAGCTTCGGAATGCTGATAGTGAAGTCGACGCGCTTGATCCGCGCCATGGTCGGATTGTTACTCCATTCCGGGTTGCCCATCACGATGTCATTGGCAATGATGCGCGGCAACAGTGAATAATGCACCTCCAGATCTCCCTTGATCTCAAAGCTTCGGCCGGTTAAACGGGACACCTGGCGCGCTATATACGGACGAGTCGCATTCCAGTCGATTGCACTCACTATCAC
>JBARHM010000008.1:0-5703 GCA_049799235.1 Gallionella sp. | reverse complement strand
GCGCAATACCGGTATGATATGGGCCTTCGAGGTTGATACTCCGCACCGGGATTTTGCACAACGCTGTTTCGCAATCGCCTTGGAAAAGGGGTTGCTGTTGCGTCCCATCGGCAACACGGTATATTTCATGCCGCCCTATGTCATCGGCAGAGAAGAAATGCGGTTGCTGGTGGAAAAATCGCTGGAAGTCATTGAACTATCGGACAAATAATGTGCCTCATCGCCGAGGCAATATTTCCGGTCATGTCAGAAAGCAGCGCGGCAGGGTATTTTTGAATTTGTTCAGATAACGGATCAGATGAAACGTCTAATTACCGCATTGTTATTCACGCTATGCTTGATCCAGCAAGCCGTTGCCGCATCAGTGCCCAAGGTGGTACGCGACGAGCTCATGCGTGCCAACATCCCGCTGTCCAGCGTCGGTATCGTAGTGCAGGAGGTGGGTGCAGACACCCCCCTGCTTGGCCAGAATGCCGAACAGGCGATGAATCCTGCGTCCACGATGAAGTTGCTAACCACCTTTGCCGCCCTGGAAATACTGGGCCCGGCATATCGCTGGAAAACCGAGGCCTATCTTGATGGCAAGCTGGAGAACGGCATGCTGCAGGGCGACCTGGTATTCAAGGGTTACGGCGATCCCAAACTCACAGTCGAGCAATTCTGGATGTGGCTGCGCGAACTGCGGCAGCGCGGACTGCGCGAGATACGCGGAGATGTGGTGCTGGACCGCAGTTTTTTTGAGACCATCGATCACGATCCGGCAGGGTTCGATAACGACCCGACCCGTGCTTACAACGTCGGCCCCAATGCATTGTTGCTCAACTTCAATGCGCTGCATCTGCGCCTGATCCCTAACGCCACGAGCACCAATGCGCTGTTCGAGCCCGACCTGTCCGGTTACCAGCTCAGCAATCACGTCACGACGGTCGCAAGGCGGCCCTGCTCCGGAGGGGATAACTACACAGCCCGTCTGGAAGAACACAGCATCGTGCTGGAAGGCACGATCCCCGTGGACTGCGGCGAGGCAGATGATTATTTCTCGTTGTTGCCACACGGGGATTATTTCTTTGCGGTATTCAGCGCATTATGGAAGGAGATGGGCGGAACGCTGCAAGGCGGGATGCGTGAAGGCAGGGCGCCAGCCGATCACGAGGCATTTTCCACACACTTATCGGCGCCATTGTCGGAAGTGATACGCGACATAAATAAATTCAGCAACAATATTATGGCGCGGCAATTGTTCCTGACACTGGGGACGGCTGTACCCGAAAGTACGCACACCGTTAAAGCAGCTCCCGCGCAGGAGCTTTTGCCAGTGGAAGATGTGATTGCCTTGATTGCTGATGCCGGGGAGTTGACATCACCGTTGGGTGAACCCGCAATAAGTTCACTGCCAGACACTAGCGCATCGGCTGGTCTTGGCGCAGGCGTCGATCCTCCCGCAGCACCCGCAGGGAGTACACCAAAGGCAGGCAATCTGCTATCAACCAAGTTCGATGCAGAATTGACGCCGCCGGTGGGTGCCCCGCCGCTAACCCCTGTAAAGGGGACGCCGCCGGACGCTCGCCCTTCGGGCGGTCTTGGCGCAGGCGCTGACCCTCCCGCAGCCAGTATTCCTCGCAGCATCTCTGCAATGCGGCTATGGCTGGCGAGTGAACATATGGATTTTCCGGAATTGGCGCTGGAAAACGGTGCCGGGCTGTCGCGCAAGGAGCGTATCAGCCCGCAGCATCTTGCCGATTTATTGCGCCATGCCTCACGCAGCCGTTACGCTGCAGAGTTGGAAGCCTCGCTGCCGATACTCGGCATGGATGGGACGATGAAAAAGCGATTCAAGAATAACGAGATCGCAGGTTATGCGCATATCAAGACGGGCATGCTGGAAGGCGTAAAATCCATCGCGGGCTATGTGAATACTCACAGCGGCAAACAGTGGGTCGTGGTGTTTCTCATCAATCATCCTAATGCATCCCTGTCCCAGCCCGCCCAGGACGCGCTGATCGAGTGGCTGCAGAAATTGTATTAGGCAATTGAAGCAAACTGTATAATATCTGCGGTTAACCCATAATTCTCGCCGGTGCGACCCATAGATGCATGCTCGTGCGTATCGCTCGATGATCAGTATTTGTTAACACTTTTTTAACGAAGGAATACAAAATGAAGAAAATTGCTGTCGCCTTACTGTTCTCTGCTTTCATTGCAACGCCTGCTGTAGCAGCAGACGGAAAAAAAAGTGTTGGAATCAATTACGGTTTTGGCCAGGATGGCGTCATTGGAATACAGGGAGAATTCGACATTTCGTCCAGTGTCAAGAATGCACCGGTTTCAGTCCAGTTGTTCTGGAAGGGTTATTCAGATTCCTTTTCTGTTGCCGGGGTAGGCACTTATCAGTACAGCTACAACGGTTTCGGTGTAGCCGGGATATATAACTTTGGTTCAGTGGTAAAGCAGAACAGTAAAATCAAGCCTTATGCAGGACTTGGTTTGTATACTTTAAGTAATACGTTGAGCGGACCGGCCACTCCACCGCCTACTTCCGCAGATAACGGCGGTTTATATGCTGTGGCCGGTGTCAAATATGAGATGACGCCTGAATTTACCGGCGATCTGAACTATAACAATATTGGCAGTGTAACCCTCGGGTTAAACCTGAATTTTTGATAGGGTACGTATCACGTTAAATTTGCTATGCACCATTTAATAAACCGGACTTGCTCCGGTTTTTTACGTTTTATGATTGCCGCATCGCTCTGCGGCTTAACCGTGCGGCTTGAATTTGCCGATCGCTGTTATCGATTCGGGGATACATCCCGCTGATAAGTATGGCCATAGAATAAGGTGAAGCTGGCCGATAAGCCGGGTTCTGTCGTGGACAGTCATTCCTCTAGGCGTTTCGTTACCTGACGCTCAAGCGATCTACCCGCAGACGACGCGAGCAACGTCATGGTCTGCCTATTTGATCTTGCTCCGGATGGAGTTTGCCGTGCCGTACGTGTTACCACGGACGCGGTGGGCTCTTACCCCGCCGTTTCACCATCGCCGACCCCTTGCGGGATTTAGGCAGTTTGTTTTCTGTGGCACTGTTCATCACCTCGCGGTGTCCGGTCGTTAACCGGCATCCTGCTCTGTGGAGCCCGGACTTTCCTCTCCGCACTTGCGTGCGCAGCGACTGCCTAGCCAGCTTCGCGGTAAGTTTAACATGCCGGCTTGATATACACGGGCCCTTGACTGCCGGCGGTTCGACCTTTGCTCGGCCAACTCAATACACTCCGAACCTTGTATGCGTATAGGTTAAACTTGCGCAACCGTTCCAAACATAACAATTGCTATAAAGCATGAAAGAACCACTCATCACTGGAAGCAACGCACGGCTGCGCACTTGGCTTGCAACCGGATATGCGATGTTCGTCGTTTATGGCAGCCTGTCACCGTTTTCCGGGTGGCGCGCACAGGGTATGGATTTCATCGAAATGCTGGAGGCGCCCTTCCGGGCAACCTATACCACGTTCGATGCGGCCCTCAATCTGCTGTCCTATCTGCCGTTCGGCATGCTGGTTGGCCTGGCTTTGCGTGCGCGGTTTGGTGCGGTGGCCAGCGTGATGATTGCTCTGCTGGTTGGCGTTTCATTGTCGGCCGGCATGGAGTATATGCAAATGTATCTGCCGACACGCATCAGTTCGAATATGGACCTTCTGTCCAACAGCGCCGGCATGCTGATCGGTGCGTTGCTGGCAGTGAGAATCACATACTGGCCATGGTTGCTCGACCGCCTGACTCATTGGCGCAGCAGTCTGTTTCAGCATGGCAAAGAAATGGATTTTGGGCTTGCACTGCTGATGCTGTGGATCTTCGGGCAGAGCAACCCCTCCTTGCCGATGCTGGGTAACGTGTTCATCAGCGAAGTGGCGCGCCAGCCTTTTGTCGTACTTCCGTCCGCCCCGTTCGATGGATGGGAAAGTATCGCAGTCACACTGAACCTGCTGATGCTTGGTACTTTGCTGCTGACACTGCTGCGTGCGCCGCGCAATGTTGTCAGCGCCCTGATGGTGGTTCTGGGCATGGTGGCACTGGTGAAATTCATCGCGGCAGCCTTACTGTTGAGGTCATGGGCTTTGCTATTATGGATCAACAGCGAGGCAGTACTGGGGATACTGCTTGGGATGTCGTTGCTGATTGTGCAGTTATGGTTGACGCGCGCGGTTGCCTTCGGGTTCGGCGCGGTGGTTGCGCTGAGCTATTTCGTCATCGTGAATTTTGTATTCGAAGACAACTCGCCTTCTGCCGCGATGTCGATCTATCACTGGCACTACGGGCATCTGCTCAATTACAACGGGCTGGCGCAAACTATCACGCTTATCTTTCCAATACTGTTGTTGTTTCACTTGTGGCGCGTCCCAAAAGTATAATTCCTTGTTGATCCAACCTTCAGGAGCCTGCTATGAGTTATTACGATAAACATGTTTTTTTCTGTGTCAATCAGCGCGAGGACGGTGAAGCTTGTTGCAGCGACCACGGCTCACAAAAGGCGCGCGACTACGTCAAGAACAAGGTCAAGGAGCTCGGCATCTCGAACCGGCAAAACAACATCCGGATCAATACCGCGGGGTGCATGGATCGTTGCGACGAAGGCCCGGTTGTCGTGGTGTACCCGGAAGGGATCTGGTACACCTTCGTGGATGAAAACGATCTTGATGAGATCATCGAGCAGCACCTCAAGAACGGCCGTACCGTTGAACGCCTGAAAATCTGATGCCATCTCATCGCAAAGTCAGCTTTGCAGGAGTAGCCGGTCATTTAGAGGGCGTATTGCAACTTCCAGCCAATACACCGCATGCCATTGCGGTGGTCGCGCATCCGCTTCCCATCATGGGCGGCACGATGGATAACAAGGTTGTCTCAACGCTGGCCAGGGCTTTCGTTGAATTGGGCTATGCTACGCTGAGATTCAATTTTCGCGGAGTTGGCGCTAGCGACGGCAGTTATGACCAGGGAAACGGCGAAACGCTGGATGCGATCGCCGCTGCAGAATTCATGTACGAAGAATTTCCGGATCTGCCGCTGCTGCTGGCGGGATTTTCCTTCGGTGCTTATGTGCAGGCGCGAGCGGCAGTGGAATTGCAGCCCCAGCAGTTGGTGCTGATCGCCCCGGCAGTCGGGCGGTTCGCCATGCCGGATGTGCCTCACGATACCCTGTTGATACACGGCGATATGGATGAGGTGGTGGAGTTGCATGAGTTGTTGATATGGGCCCGTCCGCAACATCTGCCTGTCATCGTGCTGGCCGGGGCAGAACATTTTTTTCATGGCCGGCTGACGCAACTCAAACAAGTCGTGATGCGGCAACTGGGAGCGCACCTGTGAACGCTGTGCTGAGCGCGCACAATCTGCGCAAAAGTTATCGGGACCATGTTGTCGTGGATGGGCTGAATCTGTCTATTCGGCGTGGCGAATGTTTCGGGCTGCTGGGTCCGAATGGCGCGGGCAAGACCACCACATTGCGATTGATGCTCGGCCTGATCGTGCCGGACGAAGGGGAACTGCGGCTTTTCGATCATGCCGTGCCACAGCAGGCCCGCGCCGCACGGCTGCGTGTCGGCGTCGTGCCCCAGCTGGACAATCTTGACCCGGATTTCACCGTGGCGGAGAACCTGCTGGTGTATGGCCGATACTTCGGCATCAGCGATGCTGCGATCGAAACAAGAC
>JBARHM010000007.1:0-3339 GCA_049799235.1 Gallionella sp. | reverse complement strand
GTGCGCAAAAAACTGGATGACATTCGCCATACCTTGCCCTCCGGTGTGCAGGGCCCTTTCCCCAATGATGAATTCGGCGATGTTCAGATCAACATCTTCGCGCTGACCGGGGATGGATTCGATCTGAGCGCGCTGCGCCGCTATGCAGACCGCATCGCGCTGGATCTGAAACGCGTGCCGGATGTGAAGCGCGTCGAACTGATCGGCGTGCAGGACCAGAAGATTTATATCGACGTATCGCCCAATCGCCTGGCAAGTCTGGGCATAACGCCGCAACAAGTGGCAGAGGGGCTGCAAAAACAGAATGCAGTCAACCCAGCCGGTTTCGTGGAAACAGACAGCGACCGCATCCGCCTGCGCGTGAGCGGCGGTTTCGACAGTGTCGCCCGGGTGCGCAATGCCGATCTGCTGGTCAACGGGCAACACTTTCGCCTGGGCGACATCGCCAGGGTCAGCCGGGGCCTGGCCGACCCTCCCAGCCCGCGCATGCATGTCGGCGGTGTGCCCGCGATCGGCATCGGCGTGGTCATGGACAAGGGCGGCAATGTGATCGATCTCGGCGAGAACCTGAAGATGGCGATGAAGGATATTTCCGCCCAGCTTCCGGCCGGTGTGGAGATGCATGTGGTAGCCAATCAACCGGAGGTGGTCAAGGGTTCGATCACCTTGTTCGAACGTTCGCTGACCGAGGCGGTGCTGATCGTGCTGGCCGTGTCATTCCTGAGCCTGGGCTGGCGCACCGGCACGGTGGTTGCATTGTCCATCCCGCTGGTATTGGCGATCACCTTCTTCATGATGAAGGTATTCGACATCGATTTGCAGCGCATCTCGCTGGGCGCGCTGGTGATCGCGCTCGGCTTGCTGGTGGATGATGCGATTATCGCCGTGGAAATGATGGTGGTGAAAATGGAACAGGGCTTGGACAGGTTCAAGGCAGCGACCTTTGCCTATACCTCGACCGCTTTCCCGATGCTCACCGGCACGCTGATTACCGCGGCCGCCTTCACGCCGGTGGGATTTTCCAAGTCGGCAGCCAGCGAATATACCTTCTCGATTTTTGCAGTGGTCACGATAGCGTTGCTGGTGTCGTGGATCGTCGCGGTGGTGTTCACACCCTACCTAGGCTACAGATTGCTCGACCCGGAAAAACTCATCACCAAGGCGCAACGGCATGCCGCAGATGTCGCCGGAGAACTTTTGGCCGGGCACCCGTATGACACGCCGTTCTATCGCCGCCTGCGCGCCGTGGTGGAATGGTGCTTGCGCAACCGCTGGAAAGTGATCCTCGCGACCGTGCTGATCTTCATGCTATCCATCGTGGCATTCGGCAAGGGCGTGCAAAAGCAGTTCTTTCCCTCCGCCAGCCGGCTGGAATTGATGGTCGATGTGTGGCTGCCGCAGGGCGCGTCGCTCAAGGCCACCGGGCATGAAGTCGAGCGCATCGAGAAACTGCTCAAGGACGAACCGGGCATCGCCTATTCCTCTGCCTACATCGGCAATGGGGCTCCGCGCTACTTCTTGTCGCTTGACCAGCAATTGTTCGCCGATAACTTTGCGCAGTTCGTCATCGTCAGCAAGGGGCTGAAGGAGCGTGAGGAGATCAAGCATCGCCTCGAGGCGATATTCGCCGCGCCCGATGGCGGTTTTTCGCATCTGCGCGTGCGCGTGGTGCGTCTGGAAAATGGCCCGCCGATCGGCTATCCGGTACAGTTCCGTGTGATGGGTGAGGATCTGAAACGGTTGCGCGATATCTCCGAACAGGTCGCAGCCATGATGCGTGCCAACAAACATCTGCAAAACGTCAATTTTGACTGGAACGAAAAGATCAAGAGCATCCGCATCGAAGTCAACCAGGATCGCGCGCGCCAGCTCGGCACGTCCAGCCAGGAGATCTCACAGGCACTGCAAGGCTGGCTGAATGGCGTGGCGCTGACCCAGTATCGCGAAAGCGATCAATTGATCGACGTGGTATGGCGCGGCAATGTTCAAGATACTCGCAAGCTGGATCATTTGCCCGATCTGGACATTCCGCTGGCGGGCGGCCGCCATGTGCCGCTGGTACAACTCGCCAAGCTGGTTCCAGTATTGGAAGAAGGCTTGATCTGGCGGCGCAACCGTCTACCGACCATGACGGTACGTGCCGACATGGCCGATGAGATGCAACCCGCGACGATCTCCACGCAACTCAACGCGCAGTTCGACGATCTGCGCGCCAAGCTGCCGATAGGCTACCGCATCGAGATGGGCGGAAGCATTGAGGAATCTGCCAAGAATCAAGCCGCAATCATGAAGGTCATGCCGCTGATGCTGGCCGGCGTGATCACTCTGTTGATGATCCAGCTGCAAAGCATCAGCCGCACTGTCATCGTGTTGCTCACCGCACCGCTCGGTCTAATCGGCGTGACGATGGCGCTGCTGGCATTCCGGGTGCCGTTCGGCTTCGTCGCCAATCTCGGCTTCATCGCGCTGGCGGGAATGATCATGCGCAACGCGGTGATACTGGTGGACCAGATCCGCCAGGACGAGGAAGACGGCAAGACCCAGTGGCAAGCCATCGTCAGTTCCACGGTGCGGCGCTTCCGCCCGATCATGCTGACCGCCGCCGCGTCCATACTGGCGATGATCCCGCTCACCCGCCAGGTGTTCTGGGGGCCGATGGCGGTCTCCATCATGGGCGGACTGGTTGTCGCCACCCTGCTGACCTGCCTGTTCCTGCCGGCAATGTATGCGGCTTGGTTCAGGGTGAAAGAAGAATAGAGTAGCTGTTTCGCGACAATAAAGTCTTGAATAAGCGAACAGGAAGTGAAGACTAAGATAAGAATCTTTCCAACGTCCGCTTTCAGGTAAGCTATTACAGGGCTCGTAGTTCTGCTGCGTGCCAGAAGCGGCCGTTCGCAAGTGCCATCCAACTTAAGCAGTTGCTCGATTCATTTATTCAAAATGGGGTGCTGTGGTTCACTCAAAGGTGAACTGCGGCACATTTAGAGCCACTTGTTGAGAGAGTTTTTGCATCATATGTCAGTGCATCATTGGCTGTAAATTTTGTATGGCCGAGCTGATTCGAACCCCTGGTGCGGGCGCACTTCCAATGATTATAGCTGCGGAAGTTGACGGAATCGGATACTCCTTTGCTTTCGCCATTGGAAGGATGGTGCTGAAAGAATGGCGCCAAATGCAATTATTCAACAGTTTACGGCCCTCCCATCTGCCGGTCGGTCTGCAGGAGTATCTCGGCACCAGTAGCGCTGTCGGAGTGGAAAAATCCAGACTTGGCGCTTACCGACATGCGGGTGACGTTGGGGCTGATCTCCTCCAACTCGATGTCAATAGAACGGTTTA
>JBARHM010000006.1:0-3876 GCA_049799235.1 Gallionella sp. | reverse complement strand
ATCCCGCCGACAGCGCCACACTGTCATGCAGCAACTGCGTTACCGGCTTAATGCGCTCTAGCGGAACATTCGTCGTCGCAACGCACTCCATCACCACCCCGGCCATCTGCCGCCGCCCGAACGGCACGATCACGCGCTGGCCTATAACAACCGCAATACCCTCTGCCACCATGTAATCGAACAGGGTGGGCAGCGGGATATCAAGCGCGACGCGGAGGATGGGCATATTTATTCAGGCAATCAACGTTGCGATTGTCGCAGAAATGCAAAAGCCGCAGGAAATACCTGCGGCTTTTTATTCAAACCGCTCGAACAGTTTAGTGATACTTCCTGCTGAGTTCATGCACCGACGCAACCAAAGCTGCCACGTGCTCCGGGTTGGTGTGTTGCGAGATGCCGTGGCCGAGATTGAACACATGGCCGCTGCCGTAGCCGTAACTGCCTAGAATCTGCTCCACTTCCTTGCGGATCGCATCCGGCAAGGCGAACAGCACGGCGGGATCCATATTGCCCTGCAGCGCGACCTTGTTGCCGACGCGCTGGCGCGCGATGCCGATGTCTATGGTCCAGTCCAGACCGACCGCATCGCAGCCGGTATTGGCGATGCTTTCGAGCCACAGGCCGCCGCCTTTGGTGAACACGATGGACGGGATCTTCACGCTGTCCTTTTCCTTGATCAAGCCATCCACGATGCGATGCGTATAGGCAAGAGAGAATTCATGGAACGCCGCATGTGACAGCACGCCGCCCCACGAGTCGAAGATCATCACGGCTTGCGCGCCAGCTTCGATCTGCGCATTCAGATAGTTGATCACTGCCTGGGCGGTCACTTCGAGGATGTGGTGCATCAGCTTGGGCTCGTTGTACATCAGCGTCTTCACCTTGGCGTATTCTTCACTGCCCCCGCCTTCAACCATGTAGCAGGACAGCGTGAACGGGCTGCCGGAAAAACCGATCAACGGAATGCGCCCGTTGATCGCCTTGCGGATCTGCGATACTGCATCGGTGACGTAGCGCAAATCCTTGCCGACATCCGGCACACGCAGCGCCTTGATCGAAGCTTCATCGCGCAACGGACGCTCGAACTTCGGACCCTCGCCTTCGGAAAAATACAGGCCCAGACCCATCGCATCCGGTACAGTCAGAATGTCGGAAAACAGGATCGCAGCATCCAGCGGGTAACGGTCTATCGGCTGCAGCGTGACTTCCGTGGCAAAGTCCGGATTCTTGCACAGCCCGAGAAAGCTGCCCGCGCGCTTGCGCGTCTCGCGGTATTCCTGCAGAAAACGGCCAGCCTGGCGCATCATCCACATCGGGGTGTATTCGGTGGGCTGACGCAGCAGTGCACGCAGGAAGTTGTCGTTTTTCAGTTTGAAGTTCATGTTTCTCTCTTTTTAATTAAATTCTAAAGCGATTCGCAACTCAAACTCTCTCCTCCTCCCCTTGCCAGGCGAGAAAGGGAAAGAATTGGTGGAGTTAGCGCGGCAGTACCGATGATCCCATCAAAAACTCGTCGACAGCGCGCGCGCACTGGCGGCCTTCGCGGATCGCCCACACCACCAGCGATTGCCCGCGACGCATATCGCCCGCGGCGAAGACCTTGTCCTTGCCGGTGCGGTAATTTTCCGTGTCGGCCTTGATGTTGCCGCGCACGTCCTTTTCAACACCGAAAGCATCCAGCACCTTCTGCTCCGGGCTGACGAAACCCATTGCCAGCAATACCAGATCGGCCTTCAGTTCGAATTCGCTGCCGGCGATCTCGTGCATCTTGCCGTCTTTCGATTCCACCCGCACCGCATGCAGTTTCTCGACCTTGCCGTTGCTGCCGGTGAATTTCTTGGTGACAACGGACCAGTCGCGATTCGCACCTTCCTCGTGCGAGCTGGATGTGCGCAGCTTGATCGGCCAGTTCGGCCAGACCAGCGATTTGTTTTCGTGCTCCGGCGGACGCGGCATCACTTCGAGCTGCGTGACTGACAACGCCCCGTGGCGATTCGAGGTTCCCACGCAATCGGAGCCGGTATCGCCTCCGCCAATCACCACCACATGCTTGCCTGCAGCCGAGATCGGATTCTTGCCGTCGCCCGCGATTTCCTTGTTCTGCGGAATCAGGAATTCCAGTGCGAAATGCACGCCTTTCAATTCGCATCCGGGGATCGGCAGGTCGCGAGCCGCTTCGGCACCACCGGACAGGATCACCGCATCGAATTTTTTCAGCAGCTCGTCCGGGCTGATGGTCTTCTTCGCTTCGTTGGCGACGTTCTTTGCAAGCGCATCCTTGCCGATGAACACCGACGTTTGAAACTCCACGCCCTCGGCCTGCATCTGCGCCATGCGCCAATCGACCAGGCGTTTGTCGAGTTTGAAATCGGGGATGCCGTAGCGCAGCAATCCGCCGATGCGGCTGTTCTTCTCGAACACTGTCACGCTGTGGCCGACTCGCGCCAGCTGCTGCGCGGCCGCAAGTCCCGCCGGGCCGGAGCCGACGATGGCAACCTTTTTGCCGGTCTTACTTGCAGGTGGCTGAGGAACCACCCAGCCGTTCTCGCCGCCCTTGTCGATGATCGCGTGCTCGATGGACTTGATGCCCACTGCGTCGTTGTTGATGTTCAACGTGCAGGCCGCTTCACACGGGGCGGGACAAATGCGTCCGGTGAACTCGGGGAAGTTGTTGGTCGAGTGCAGCACATCCAGCGCTTCGCGCCAGTTGCCGCGATATACCAGATCGTTCCAGTCGGGGATGATGTTGTTGACCGGACATCCGGTCGTGCAGAACGGGATGCCGCAATCCATGCAGCGCGCACCCTGTGTTTTGGCCTGCTCGTCGCTCAAATGCAGTATGAACTCGTGGTAGTTTTTGCGCCGGTCCGCCACGGGCAGGCTGGCTTCGCTGAGGCGCTTGAACTCCATGAATCCAGTTGGCTTGCCCATTATGCGGCTTCCTTCTGCTTGACCTGTTGCGCCGCCATCTCCTGCAGGGCACGCCGGTATTCGGTCGGCATCACCTTGGTGAATTTCGGCAGATACTTCGGCCAATTGTCCAGGATCAGTTTTGCGCGCGGGCTGTGGGTATAGCGCAGATGTTTTTCGATCTGCCCGCGCAAGGCGAGTTCGTCAGCCTGGTCGAGATGATTGAAATGCACGCGACCATGAGTTTCGACTTCGCCGGTTTCGCTCGCCTCGGCTTCGGATGGAACAGGCTCGAGTGCTACCATTGACAGGTTGCATCGTTTCTCGAAAGTACCGTCTTCATCCAGCACATACGCAACGCCGCCGGACATGCCCGCGGCGAAATTGCGCCCGGTTTGTCCGAGAACGATCACCATTCCGCCGGTCATGTATTCGCAGCCGTGGTCGCCCAGACCCTCTACAACGGCGATCGCGCCGGAGTTGCGCACCGCGAAACGTTCGCCCGCCACTCCGGAAAAGTAGCATTCGCCGGACGTCGCGCCATACAGCACGGTGTTACCGACGATGATGTTCTCGTGCGTGACCAATCTGGAATCGGCGGGCGGCATGATGGCGATGCGCCCGCCGCACAGCCCTTTGCCCACATAATCGTTGCCTTCGCCGTGCAACTCGAATGAAACGCCATGTGTAAGGAATGCACCGAAACTCTGGCCTGCCGTGCCTTTGAGTTTTACCGTGATCGTGTTGTCAGGCAAACCGGCCTGGCCGTAACGCTTGGCGACCTCGTGCGACAGCATCGTGCCGACGGTGCGGTTGACGTTGCAGATGTCACTGTCGATTACCACGGACTGTTTGTTGTTCAGCGCGTTTTGCGCTGCAGCGATCAGTTTGTTATCCAGCGCCTTTTCAAGTGCGTGGTCCTGTGTCTGTTGATGGTAACGGGCCACGCTGGCAGCAACCTTGGGC
>JBARHM010000005.1:0-4942 GCA_049799235.1 Gallionella sp. | reverse complement strand
GCATTATGTGGTACAGGATGGCGAAGTGGTGATCGTCGATGAATTTACCGGCCGTTTGATGTCCGGACGGCGCTGGTCGGATGGGCTGCATCAGGCAGTGGAAGCGAAAGAGGGAGTGCCCATCCAGAAGGAGAACCAGACGCTGGCTTCGATCACCTTCCAGAATTATTTCCGCCTCTATAAAAAGCTGGCAGGTATGACCGGCACTGCGGATACCGAGGCATACGAGTTCCAGCAAATATACAATCTGGAAACCGTGATTATCCCGCCGCATCGTCCGACCATCCGCAAGGATATGATGGACAAGGTCTATCTTACCGCCAAGGAGAAATATGACGCGGTGATCGAGGATATCAAGGACTGCCATGAGCGCGGACAGCCGGTGCTGGTCGGTACAACTTCGATTGAAAATTCAGAGCTGCTGTCCGGCTTGCTGGAGCGGCGGAAATTTCCGCACCAGGTGCTGAACGCCAAGCAACATGCCCGCGAAGCGGAAATTATCGCTCAAGCTGGCCGGCCGAAGATGGTGACCATCGCCACCAACATGGCCGGTCGCGGTACGGACATCGTGCTTGGCGGCAATGTAGAGAAGCAGATCGATCTGGTACGTGAAGATGCAGGAATCGATGAGGCAGCCAAACAACAACGTATTGCCCGGTTAAAAGACGAATGGCAACAGCTTCACCAGCAGGTGCTGGATAGCGGCGGTTTGCATATCATAGGGACCGAACGTCACGAATCGCGCAGGGTCGATAACCAGTTGCGTGGGCGATCCGGACGTCAGGGTGACCCGGGTTCCAGCCGCTTCTATTTGTCGCTGGAAGATCCTCTGTTGCGCATTTTTGCCTCGGATCGGGTTGCGGCGATAATGAACAAGTTCAAGATGCCGGAAGGCGAGGCGATCGAACATAGCTGGGTCACGCGCGCAATCGAAAATGCACAGCGCAAAGTAGAAGCGCGCAACTACGATATGCGCAAGCAGATTCTCGAGTACGACGATGTCGCCAATGATCAGCGCAGGGTGATCTACCAGCAGCGCAGCGAGTTGCTGGAAAGCGTGGACATAACTGAAACCATCCGGGCGATGCGGGATAGCGTGCTTGAAGATACCATCAGCCAGCACGTTCCACCACACGCGATGGAGGAACTATGGGACGTGCCCGCGCTGGAAAATGTGTTAACCGCCGAATTTCGTCTTGAGTTGCCCTTGGCAAAGTGGCTTGAGGAGGATAAACAGCTGAACGAAGACGGATTGCGCCTGCGCATCAGGGAGCATGCCCTGCAGTTGTATCAAGCAAAAGTCGAAGCGGTTGGTGCGGAACCAATGCATCATTATGAGCGTGTGATCATGTTGCAAAGTATCGATGTGCATTGGCGAGAGCATTTGGCTGCTCTTGACCATTTGCGCCAGGGCATACACCTGAGAGGCTATGCCCAAAAGAATCCAAAACAGGAGTACAAGCGGGAGGCTTTCGACCTGTTTGCCATGATGCTGGAAGCAATAAAACGTGAAGTAACCCAAGTTCTAATGACTGTGCAGGTACGCAGCGAGGAAGACGTCGAACTTGCAGAGGCGCCGCCTGCACCGGGAAATGTGCAGTATCATCACTCCGACTACGATCAGGCATTGGCGCAGGCAGCAGACCGCCAGTCAACCGATGAAGAGCATAGGCCGTTTGTACGCGAAGGGCAGAAAGTAGGTCGAAACGACCCGTGTCCATGCGGATCCGGCAAGAAATACAAGCAGTGCCATGGCAAATTGAGCTAATTGATAATGGAGAGAGCGATGTCTTTAATCATTGATACGCTGAGAACCTCAACGATTACCGAAGAACTGAGCGAGGCCGAAATAGAAATCCTTGCCGGACTGTCCGAGATCCAGGACTACAAGGCCGGTACTGCGATCGTCAAGCAGGGAGACGAGCTTCCGGACAATCTTTACATTCTTGCACACGGCGATATCGAGGTAAAGATCAAGAATGGTACAGAGGAATCCACTATACACATCCTCAAACCCGGCGACCTGGCGGGGATCATCAATTTTGTGGGAGGCGCTCAGAGCAGTGCGACATTATTTGCGGTCGGCAATACCAAGGTGTTGAGGCTGGAGCGTGCCAAATTCGAGACGCTGATCAATTCCCATCCCATGATAGTTTACAAAGTGATGCGCGGCGTGGTGCGCAACGTTCATGGCATCGTTCGGCGGGTAAATAGCGAAACCGCGGAGCTGAGCAATTATATCTATCGTGCGCGCGGTCGTTACTGATGAAACTACTGATATGACTACTGGTGCAACAACTAGCCATCCAACTGATGAAGCTACTAGCCAATCCAGTATGTCACCAAACAACGGTGACCAAGTGGCTGGTTATGACAGCAGCCAGAGAACCGCATTGTCATGCCGGTTAATCTGACATCGCCCGTTGCGGCACAACTGTTGCCCGTAACGGGCTTGACTTTGGGCATTGCCGAAGCGAATATCAAACGTCCCGATCGCAAGGATCTTTTGGTGATGCAACTGATCGAGGGATCAAGAGTTGCCGGCGTGTTCACCACGAATCGCTTTTGCGCCGCGCCGGTGATCGTCGCTCGCGAACATCTGGCAAAGCCAGATGACATACGCGCACTGCTGGTCAATACCGGCAATGCCAATGCCGGTACCGGCGAACAGGGCATGCAGGATGCACGCACCAGCTGTGCCGCATTGGCCGGGCTGCTGAACTGCAAGGCATCGCAGATATTGCCGTTCTCCACCGGCGTGATCATGGAGCCGTTGCCGGTAGGCAAGCTAGCCGCAGGCTTGCCGGCTGCGGTAGCGAACATGCGAGCGGATAACTGGTTCGACGCAGCGCACGCGATCATGACCACCGACATCGTCGCCAAGGCAATCTCAAAACAAGTAACGATAGATGGCGTGATCATCACCATTACCGGCATCGCCAAAGGTTCCGGCATGATCCACCCGAACATGGCGACCATGCTCGGCTATATCGCCACAGATGCCGCGATAGCCCAATCGTTGTTGCAGAAGATGGTACGTGAAGCAGCCAACTGCTCATTCAACTGCATCACCGTGGACGGAGACACATCCACCAACGACGCGCTGATGCTGATTGCCACCCGCAAAGCCTCCTTGCCTGAAGTGAAAGCTGCCGGCAGCAAAGCCGGCAAGGCATTGCAATCAGCCATCAACGAAGTCGCAAGCCATCTTGCACAAGCTATCGTGCGCGACGGCGAGGGCGCGACCAAGTTCATTACTGTGCACGTCGAGGGTGGCAGGAGCGAGTCAGAATGCAGGCAGATCGGCTACGCGATCGCACATTCGCCGCTGGTCAAGACCGCGTTCTTCGCTTCCGACCCCAATCTCGGGCGCATCCTGGCCGCGATCGGATATGCGGGAATTAAAGATCTGGATGTTGACGCACTCAAGCTGTATCTGGATGATGTGCTGGTAGCCGAAAATGGCGGGCGCGCGGCCAGTTACCGCGAGGAAGACGGCCAGCGCGTGATGCAGCAAAGCGAAATCACTATACACGTGGTTCTGAATCGAGGTGCGGCGAATGCCACGCTTTGGACTTGCGACTTTTCCTATGACTATGTGAAGATAAACGCCAGTTATCGCAGTTAATTATATTTTCGGAGTATTGATATGGGTATCAAAATGAAAAGAGCTTGCTTCAAATTTCTTCTGGTTGCAATTTCCATTATTGCCGCCGGGTGTGGCGATCAGTCACAGAAAGATGCCGCCAGTTATCAGGAGGGAATAAATGCATATGCCCAAGGCAACTTTGCTGTTGCGCTGAAAAAGTTACAGCCACTCGCAGAGCATGGCAATGCCAATGCTCAATTCAATCTTGGGTTGATGTACCGCGAAGGCAAGGGTGTTCCGCAGGATGTCAAGGAGGCAACGGCCTGGTTGAGCAAGGCAGCCGAGCAGGGGCATGTCGAGGCGCAGGAGAATCTCGGTCTGAGTTACGCAAAGGGGCTGGGGGTTGAGCGGGATTGGGTGCAGGCCGACAAGTGGTTCAGCATAGCGGCGGCTTCCGGAAAGGAATCCGCCATCAATAACCAGAAAGTGGTTGAAGTCCACATGAAGCCCGAAACGATCGCTGAAGCGAATGCATTGGCCAAGGAGTGGCTGGCGAAGCACAAGAAATAACCGGTCTTGCCTGAGGGAGTGCCCTCCCCGAAGCTTCCTAAATAACAGGTAATAGCTAAATGGACAAACTCGACCGCTTTCTCGATCGCTCCGAACGGCTGATGGATAAGCTGGAGCGCATACTGCCCAAGTTCGCACCCAGCAGCGCACCGGATTGGGATGCCGCTCATGCTTTCCGCTGGGAGCAGGGCAGGCTGGTTGCGGTGCCGCACCCGCATCGCATCCGTCTAGCCGACCTGCTGGTCATCGAGGAGCAGAAGCAACTCATCGCGCAAAACACCCGCCAGTTCGTGCAGGGCCGCCCGGCCAACAACGTGTTGCTCACCGGATCGCGCGGCACCGGCAAATCATCGCTGGTCAAGGCGCTGCTCAACGAATACGCGCAGGACGGACTGCGCCTGATCGAAGTCGGCAAGCTGGCGCTGGCGGATCTGCCGCACATCATCGCGCTGGTCGCGGGCAGGCCGGAGCGTTTCATCCTGTATTGCGATGACCTCTCGTTCAACGCCGACGAGCCCGGCTACCAGGCGCTGAAGGCCGCGCTCGATGGCTCGCTGGTGGCCTTTGCCGACAACATGCTGATCTACGCCACCTCCAACCGCCGCCACCTGATGCCCGAATCGATGCAGGACAATCTCGCGACGAAATACGTCGGCGACGAGATCCATCCGTCGGAAAGCGTCGAAGAAAAGATCTCGCTGTCCGAACGCTTTGGATTATGGGTGTCGTTCTATCCGTTCTCGCAGGATGAGTATCTGACCATCGCTGCGCACTGGTTGCAGC
>JBARHM010000004.1:0-2438 GCA_049799235.1 Gallionella sp. | reverse complement strand
AACCAGAATAGCAGCCCGTTGATGACGAAAATGAAAAGACCGATAGTAAGCAGGGTGACCGGCAAAGTCAGCAGCAGCAACAGCGGACGGATCAGCGTGTTGACCAGACCCAGAAAAAATGCCGCGACCAAGGCGGCGGTGAACCCTTCAACGTGGATGCCGGGAACGAAATTGGCCACCGCGAGCAGCGCCAGCGCGTTGAGTATCCAGATCAGCAACAATTCAAACTGCAGTTTCATATAAGTTTCCTTTTGCCGGATTCACCCGGATTGATCATCCGGGCACTGAATGCGGAACGAATAGCGACTTGATACCCAGACATACATCAAAGCGGAAGATTCCCGGCCGGCTAGCCGTGCCGGCCAGTTATGTATTCCGCCAGTGACCAACGCATGGATTGTTGCAGAGATAACGGGTGCGGTTTCAATAACGGTAGTGGTCTGATTTGTACGGGCCTTCCTTGGGCACACCGATATATGCGGCTTGCTGGTCGGTCAGCGTGCTAAGTTGTGCATTCAGCTTCGTCAACTGCAACCTGGCCACCTTTTCGTCCAGGTGCTTGGGAAGGATGTAGACGCCGATCGGGTAGTCCTTGGTGCGGGTGAACAACTCGATCTGCGCGATGGTCTGGTTTGCGAATGAAGATGACATCACATAGGACGGATGGCCGGTTCCGCAGCCGAGGTTCACCAAACGCCCCTTGGCGAGCAGGATGATCCTCTTGCCATCCGGGAAAATCACATGGTCTACCTGCGGCTTGATTTCATCCCACTGGTATTTTTCCAGCGATGCGACATCGATCTCGTTGTCGAAGTGGCCGATGTTGCAGACGATGGCCTGATCCTTCATCTTCGCCATGTGGTCGTGGGTAATGACGTGGAAGTTTCCGGTGCAGGTCACAAAAATGTCGGCCTTGTCCGCTGCGTAGTTCATGGTCACGACACGGTAGCCTTCCATTGCGGCCTGCAATGCGCAGATCGGGTCGATCTCGGTCACCCAGACCTGGGCGGACAGGGCGCGCATGGCTTGCGCCGAGCCCTTGCCCACGTCGCCGTAACCGCATATCAGTGCGACCTTGCCGGCGATCATCACGTCGGTGGCGCGCTTGATACCGTCCACCAGAGATTCGCGGCAGCCATACAGATTATCGAACTTGGACTTGGTCACGGAGACATTGACGTTGATCGCGGGGAATTTCAGTTCGCCGCGCTCATGCATCTGGTACAGGCGATGCACGCCGGTGGTGGTTTCCTCGGTCACACCCTTGATCGCGGCGAGACGCCGGGAATACCAGGTCTTGTCGACTGAGAGCTTGGCCCTGATCGACGCAAACAGGCAAGTCTCTTCTTCAGAGCCGGGCTTGCTCAGCAAAGACGCATCTTTCTCGGCGCGCGCACCCAGATGCAGCAGCAATGTTGCATCTCCGCCATCGTCGAGGATCATATTGGACAACCTTTTTTCACCTTGTGGGCCGTCCGGCCATTCGAAGATGCGGTGCGTGTAGTCCCAGTAGTCGGCGAGCGTCTCGCCCTTCACGGCATATACCGCGATGCCGTCAGAGGCGATAGCGGCGGCGGCATGATCCTGGGTCGAATAGATGTTGCAGGATGCCCAGCGCACTTCCGCACCCAACGCGGTCAGCGTTTCGATCAGCACGGCAGTCTGGATGGTCATGTGCAGCGAGCCGGTGATACGCGCGCCCTTGAGTGGCCGGCTTTTGGCGAATTCCTCGCGGATCGCCATCAGTCCGGGCATCTCGGTCTCGGCAATCGCAATTTCCTTGCGTCCCCACGCGGCCAGGGAGATATTGGCGACCTTGTAATCGGTGATTTGTTTTACTGCAGCTTTCCCGCTGGTAACTGAGTTCATAAGTGGCTCCATTCATAATATCTAATGAATGGGTGCGGTTGAAACGTATAGATCCCGAGCCTGACGGGGGACCAGGAGCCCATTTCAGCAGGTTTCATATCCCACGCCGCTTGCCTGCGGGATGCAGTGCAAGGCGCGGGCTGAGCCGTGTAGTCATTCTCCACAAGCAGACCGAAACGCCGCAATGCGCCCGCAGGCAAGCGGCCCTTTGGGTTGTGGCTAGGCGCGGTGTCTGCTGTGTTGCAACGCTTGCCAATGGAACAACCATTAGCTGCGCGCTGCGCCTAGCATCCATCCGCGCCTAGCTACAGCGTGGAATATGAAACCTGCTGAAATGGGCTCTAATGTCCAGCCCCGCTGCAGCACCCCTCGGAGGGCGCGGATTATAAACCGAAAAGCGAAATTTTGCTAAATCCCGGCATCCGCGCGAAGTGCTGCCGCCTTATCAGTTGCTTCCCATGTGAATTCAGGTTCTTCGCGACCGAAGTGGCCATAGGCTGCGGTCTTCTCATAGATCGGACGAAGCAGATCGAGCATTTGCACGATACCTTTCGGGCGCAGGTCGAAGT
>JBARHM010000003.1:0-2002 GCA_049799235.1 Gallionella sp. | reverse complement strand
TGATACAGAACCAGCAAGGCAAAGAATAACTTTACGCTGCGCCAGATCCAGCGCAACAGCCACCCCCGGGATTTTTTCATTGTTGCTTCCGTAACGCAGCGATGACCTTGGCGGTCTCGGGACGTATGCCGCGCCAGACGAAGAAGGCTTCCGCCGCCTGCTCGACCAGCATGCCGAGACCATCCGAAACTACAGCAGCACCGTGTTCGCGTGCAAATCTCATGAACGGCGTTTCGCGTCCGTACATCATGTCGTAGGCCAGTGCGCCGGGGGAAAAAATGGTTGGGGGAAGTATCGGCATTTCGTCTCTCAATCCGCTGGATGTGGCATTGACGACCAGATCAAACTTTCGTCTATCCAAACATTCGAATACATCGACGTTTTCGAATTCCTGCACAAGAAAAGCGGCCAGATTCTCAGCCTTCCCGATTGTGCGATTAAAAATGGAAAGTTGATTTAAGCCTGCTTGTAACAGAGGAAGGACAGCGCCATACGCAGCACCACCCGCGCCGACAAGCAATACTCGTTTGTCCCGCAACTGGACGCCAAGATTATCTTCAATATCGCGCACTAAACCTGCACCATCGGTATTGTCACCGAGGATATTGCCATCATCGAACTTCAGCGTGTTCACGGCCTTGGCAGCTTGTGCGCGATCGGTCAACTTTGTCGCGAATCGGGATGCCTCGAACTTGAATGGAACGGTGACACTGCAACCCTTATAGCCCGCATTCCTTAAGCCTGCAGCCGTGGCGGCAAACCCGTCAAGTGGAGCAAGAATGGCCTCATAGCTCATATCCTGGCCGGTTTGCTCCGCAAACATCTTGTGGATCTGAGGCGACTTGCTGTGTGCAATGGGGTTGCCGATGACGGCGTAGCGATCAGTCATTATTGAGGTGAGAAATATTCACTACTCGCATTGTAATGAAAATCAGCCGATCTTTTGCGCTTTCAGTAACCATGCCGCGAATACGCCGGTAGCGGCCATGGCCCACACCACGGTAGCCCCGCTCGGCAAGTCAAACCATGCGGACAGTACCAGTCCGGTGGCGTAACCGGCTATGCCGATCGAAAAGGCATAAAGTTTGCGGCGGTGTTTGATGCGGTAGGTGGCAAGTGCCGGGACGATCAGGCTGGCGAATACCAGATAAACCCCGACCAATTGCACCGACGCGGTTACAGCCAGGGCGAACAGGCCGTAGAATCCAAGGTTGTGGTTTTTCAGTTTGGTCCACTGCCACAGAGCGAGCAATGCAGCGGTCAATAAAGCAGTGGCAGTCAGTTGATTGGTGCTCACCCAAAGGATTTGCCCGACCAGCAAGTCCTTGAGATGTTCGCCTGCGTGAACGTCACGGCTCATCAGCAGGATTCCGCCGCTGGCTGCCAGCACGAAAGTAAGCCCGATGCAGGCTTCCTTGACTTCGGCCAGGCGATGTTCGATCCACGCCAACAGCCCCGCACCGCACAGGGCACTGGCGGAAGCGATCAGTTGCACCAGCAGCGGTCGTTCGGTCAGATCCAGCAGCGCCGCGATAATGACCCCCAGTCCGGCGATTTGCGCTACTGCGAGATCGGCGAAGATTACCCCGCGTTCCAACACCTTCATACCGAATGGAATATGAGTTACAAGAACCAGCAGACCCGCGATGAACGCGGGCAGCAGAATGTTGAATTCGATATCGTTCATTTCAGTCCAGCCAATAAACGTTGAATCGTGTCGTCGAACAGCGTGAACAGATCGGACGCTAGAGGCGTGCCGCCCACGGTATATGGCAACATCACGGCGGGAACGTGAGCGCGTTCGGCGATCCATTCGGATGGCCGCCCATCCTGGTAAGCGGCTCGAAGCACCATGCGCGCCGGCTGTTGTTGCAGATCATTCAGCACTTCTCCCAGATATGCCGCGCTGGGTTCCATGCCGGGTTTGGGTTCCAGTTCGGCGACTTCCTTTAGCCCCAGCCAGTTGTTCAGGTAGGGGAAACCTTTGTGTTGCACGATGACG
>JBARHM010000002.1:0-1737 GCA_049799235.1 Gallionella sp. | reverse complement strand
GGGGAGGAGCGGCTTTGGCTCTCCCCCTGACAAGGGGGAGCTGGAGGGGGTTCAAGGCTAATTCCGCCTAATAGATTTCAAACATAATCTGGCCGGATCAATAGTTGACCGCACTGATTTCCAATATCCAAAATGTGGTCATGCCCGGGCCTTGTGATGCTTTGATATTGACAGTTGCATGGGAAGGTGATTTGATGGCTGCCAATTGAAGAATGCTTTTTTGATCTGTTTTTTGGTTTCTTGGTTTGTTCGGTAATGTTCATCGTTACATACACTAGGGAGGCAATAAAATGCAAGTCTCACGAAGGCAATTCTTCAAGGTCTGCGCCGGCGGACTGGGCGCTTCCAGCATGGCGATGCTGGGCTTCGCGCCAAACGATGCGCTGGCGGAGGTGCGCGAGTTCAAGCTGACGCGCACAACCGAAACCCGCAACACCTGCCCTTACTGTTCTGTAGGCTGCGGCATCCTGATCTACAGTCTGGGTGACAAAGCCAAGAACGTCCACGGAAAAGTCATCCATATTGAAGGCGACGCGGATCACCCGGTGAATCGCGGCACGCTGTGCCCCAAAGGCGCCGGCCTGCTGGATTTCGTGCAGAGCCCGAACCGCCTGAAACGTCCCGAATATCGCGCCGCCGGCAGCAGGGAATGGACACCCATTTCCTGGGACGATGCCTTCACCCGCATCGCCAAGCTGATGAAGGAAGACCGGGACAAGAATTTTGTGGCCAAGAACAAGGACGGCGCCACGGTGAACCGCTGGATTACCACCGGTTTCCTGGCCGCCTCCGCTTCCAGCAACGAATCAGGCTACCTCACCCACAAAGTGGTGCGCAGCCTGGGGATGCTCGCATTCGATAATCAAGCACGCGTCTGACACGGACCTACGGTGGCAAGTCTTGCCCCTACGTTCGGCCGCGGTGCCATGACCAACCATTGGGTCGATATCAAGAATACCGACCTTGTCCTGATCATGGGCGGCAATGCCGCCGAGGCTCACCCGTGCGGCTTCAAATGGGTGACAGAAGCCAAGGCTAATCGCAAAGCCAAGCTCATTGTGGTGGATCCCCGCTTTACGCGTTCCGCTGCGGTATCGGATTATTACGCGCCGATACGTGCCGGTTCCGATATCGCCTTTCTGGGCGGACTGATCAATTACCTGCTCACCAACGACAAGATCCACCATGAGTACGTGAAGAATTACACCGACTTCAGTTTCCTGGTGAAGGACGAGTACAAGTTCGAGAACGGCATCTACTCCGGTTATGACAAGGAGAAGCGCAAGTACGACAAGTCCACCTGGGGCTACCAGATCGGCAAGGATGGCTTCGCGGTCACCGATCCGACGCTGCAAAATCCGCGCTGTGTGTATCAGCTGATGAAGGCGCACTACTCGCGCTACACGCCGGATATGGTTTCGAACATCTGCGGCACGCCCAAGGATGCCTTCCTGAAAGTCTGCGAGATGATCGCGGAGACCTCCAAGGCCGACAAGACCATGACCATCATGTATGCGCTGGGGTGGACACAGCACTCGCAGGGTTCACAGATGATCCGCACCGGTGCGATGGTGCAGTTGTTGTTGGGCAACATCGGCGTGGCGGGCGGCGGCATGAATGCGCTGCGCGGCCACTCCAACATCCAGGGCCTGACCGATCTGGGCCTGCTGTCCAATCTGCTGCCGGGTTACATGACGCTGCCCGGCGATGCCGAGCAGGATTACAAGACCTATATCG
>JBARHM010000001.1:0-7973 GCA_049799235.1 Gallionella sp. | reverse complement strand
CACGGTGTTGCGAAGCATCCGGTGCGGGAAGAGCGGCCTGCATTTGCTCCCGCAAGCGGCTGGCTTCGCCAGTAACGTGTCGCAAATGCTGTTTACACGTAAGTTTATCGCTTCACGATCCCGCATTTTTAGCCCTTGAGCAACACAGTTATGCCGAGCGCAGCAGTTTTAAACATCCTGTTAATCTGTCACTGCACCCTTGCTTGCCGTAGACACCAGCTTGGCATACTTCGCCAGTACTCCGCGCGTATAGCGCGGCTCGGGGGGTTGCCAGGCAGCGCGGCGCCGTTTCAGTTCCACATCGTCAACGTTCAATTGCAACAAACGTGCATCTGCATCGATGGTGATGGAATCGCCTTCGATCACCAGCGCGATATTCCCGCCTACCGCAGCCTCAGGTGCAACATGCCCTACCACCATGCCATAAGTGCCGCCGGAGAATCGCCCGTCGGTGATCAGACCGACCGAATCGCCCAGGCCTTCGCCGATGATGGCCGATGTCGGCGATAGCATCTCGCGCATCCCGGGGCCGCCTTTGGGGCCCTCGTAACGGATAATGATCACATCGCCTGCTTTGATTTTCCGCGCGAGTATCGCTTCCATGCATGCTTCTTCCGATTCGAACACCCGTGCCGGCCCGGTGATCTTGTGCAGCTTGATGCCGGTGATCTTCGCCACCGCGCCTTCCTCGGCCAGGTTTCCTTTCAGGATCGCAAGGTGTCCCTGCTCATAGATCGGTGTATCCCACGAACGTATCACATCCTGGTCCTTGCGCGGCTCAGCCGGAATATTCTTTAGCACTTCTGCTATCGTCTGGCCGGTGATGGTGAGCGCATCGCCATGCAACACCCCGCGCGCGAGCAATATCTTCATGACCTGTGGAATGCCTCCGGCCCGGTGCAGATCGGTAGCGACATATTTTCCGGAAGGCTTCAGATCGCACAACACCGGCACGCGCGCGCGGATGGTTTCGAAATCATCGATGGTCAGCGTCACCTGTGCTGCATGCGCGATGGACAGCAGATGCAGCACCGCGTTGGTGGAACCGCCCACCGCCATGGTGACCGCAATCGCGTTCTCGAACGCCTTGCGTGTCAGTATCTGGCGCGGCAGGATCTGTTTCCTGATCGCATTCACCAGAACTTCGGCGGATTTTGCCGTGCTCTCCGCTTTTTCCAGATCTTCCGCCGCCATCGTGGAGGAATACATCAGGCTCAGGCCCATCGCCTCGATTGCCGAAGACATCGTGTTCGCGGTATACATCCCGCCGCAGGAGCCCGCGCCGGGGCAGGCGTGACGCTCGATCTCCATGAGTTCAATCTCGTCGATCTTGTGCGCCGTATACTGGCCCACCGCCTCGAATGAACTCACGATGGTCAGGTCGCGGTCCTTGTAGTGTCCGGGCTTGATGGTGCCGCCGTAGACGAATATCGCCGGGATGTTGAGGCGTGCGATCGCGATCATCGCGCCCGGCATGTTCTTGTCGCAACCGCCGATCGCGATCACACCGTCCATGCTCTGGCCGTTGCACACTGTCTCGATCGAATCGGCGATCACCTCGCGCGACACCAGCGAATACTTCATGCCCTCGGTGCCCATCGAGATGCCGTCCGAGATCGTGATCGTCCCGAACACTTGCGGCATGGCACCTGCTTTTTTCAGTGCCGCCTCGGCGCGCTCGGCCAATACGCCTATGCCCTTGTTGCAAGGTGTGATGGTGCTGTGCGCATTCGCGACACCGATAATAGGCTTGTCGAAATCCTTGTCGCCGAATCCAACCGCGCGCAGCATCGCGCGGTTCGGTGAACGTTGCACGCCATGGGTGACGATCTTGCTTCTGCGGTTGTCAGACATGATTGTCGCTTTTTAAAATTTATCGCTTACAAAAAAAGGGGCTCGCGCCCCTTATATTGCGCCTTGCTTGAGTTTAGGCTGCTTGCTCGGCAACCTGCTCGACCAATTCGTTCATGGCCTGAGCCCGGCCTTCCAGCACCGCGTCAGCGATACCGCGGGCATACAGGCGGATCGCCTGCGTAGAGTCGTCGTTGCCGGGAATGATGTAATCCACGCCGAGCGGGGAATTGTTGGTATCGACGATGCCGATCACCGGTATACCCAGCTTTTGTGCTTCAACGATGGCTCCCTTCTGGTAACCCACATCGATCACGAACAATGCGGATGGCAAGCCGTGCATATCCTTGATGCCACCCAGGCTGCGATCCAGTTTTTCCAGTTCTCGCTTCATCATCAGCGCTTCTTTTTTGGAGATCCTTTCGGACGCTCCATCGGCAGTCATCTGCTCCAGTTCGCGCAGGCGCTTGATCGATTCCTGCACTGTCTTGTAGTTGGTCAGCATGCCGCCCAGCCAGCGATGATTCACGAACGGGGATTCTGCACGCACAGCCTCTTCCTGAAGGATGTCGCGTGCCTGGCGCTTGGTCGCGACGAACAGGATGGTGCCTTTTTTCGCGGACAGTTTGCGCACGAATTTCTCCGCCTCGGCGAACATCTCGACGGTCTTTTCCAGGTTGATGATGTGGATTTTGTTGCGATGACCAAAAATGTACGGTGCCATCTTGGGATTCCAGAAACGGGTCTGGTGTCCAAAATGCACACCAGCTTCCAGCATTTGACGCATAGTTACAGCCATGATTACTCCAATCGTAAGGGTTAATTCCAAATCCGCATTTGAAACGATAATTGTGTTGGCTTCGTCTTCAGCTCCTAGCCGCACTATGTGTGCTGTCTTCGTCGCTTCATCCTCGCCGCCTTGTTCTCGATTCAAATGCAAATTGGAATAAGAACTACCGCTCGCTAGCCTGACCCTTAAGGGCACCCCAACTTGTGCGAACGGGAAATTTGCCTCGGACCATCCCGAAGCGGCGCGCATTCTAACATCATTGCGGCACTACACTCAACCTTATCCGGAAGTATTTTGGTTCAAGCGGCAAGTCGATTCATTCAGAAGATTCCAGATCTTTCCGCTTGCGTTCGTAATCTTCGTAACTTTCCCGCTTCTCGCAGTTCAAAGACGGATTTTTCAGGCACTCCTGCTGATGGACATTCTGCAGCGTTTCATAGGCGGTTCGTTTGGCCGTATCGGCGCTGCAGCCCGCAGTCAGCACAACGACCACCAACACCAACGTACCAACAAAACTAGCCATAACAAACTTTCAATCACATAAAACTATTCGAACTACTCGCGCAATATCGCCAGCGGCGGCAGCACGGTCAGCCAGCGCGTGCCCAACCATCCGGCCAGTGCCACCGTTGCCATGCCGCCCAGCACGCCGACCGGCCAGATCACTGCACTCGGCTGATACGGGATCTCCAGAACGAAACGAGCCAGCACCCAGCCGAGCAGTACCGCGCCCGCTGCCGCGAACAACCCGCTCAATCCGCCCAGCACGGTGAATTCCGCAAGGTGCAGCCGGCGCAGGTAGCGTCCGTCCGCCCCCAGCGTGCGCAGCACCGCCGCCTCGAAGGTGCGCTCGTCCTGCGTCGCGAGCAGCGCGGCGTACAACACCGCAAAGCCGGAGAACAAAGTGAACAGAAATACCGCGCCCATCACCTGCGTGATCTGGTCCATGATGTGGCGCACCTGGGCGATGATCGCGCCGGTGTCGATCACCAGCAGGTTGGGAAACTTTCGCGACAGATCGTCGCCCGCACGTACCTTTTCCGGCGGCAAGTAGAAGCTGGTGAGGTAGCTCGCCGGAAAATCGCGGAGCAGTTCCGGCGTGGTGATCACGAAGAAATTCACCCGCATCGAATCCCACTGCACCTTGCGCAGACTGGTCACGCGCGCGGTGAATCGGCTGCCGGCAACATCATAGGTAAGCTTATCGCCGAGATAGATGCCCAAGGTTTGGGCGATGCCCTCCTCGACCGACAGCTGCCCGTTCGCCCCAGGAACCCACCAGCTTCCTTGCACCAACTCGTTCCATTCCGGCATCATCTCCATGTAGGAAAGGTTGAACTCACGCTCCACCAGCCCGCGCGCACGGGGATCCGGATAGCTGTCGCCATTGACGGGGTTGTCATTGATCGCGACTAGCCGACCGCGCACCACGGGCTGCAATTGCGGCAGCGGTAGCCGTTCGTGCGCGAAGAAATCCAGCACCGCCTGCCGCTGATCGGGCTGGATATTCACTACGAAGCGGTTCGGCGCATCCGGCGGCAACTTGTCCTGCCAGCCGTGCAGCAGATCGCCGCGCACCAGCGTCAGCAGCAGCAATGCCATGCCGCCCAGCGCCAGCGCGACGACCTGCAGCGCATTGTTGCGTACGTGCCGCACCAGATTGTTCACCGCATGCCGCCAATGTGACGCCAGATTCGGGACGTAACGTCCCAGTCCACGCAATATCAGCCAGGCCAAACCGCCGAACACGGCCAACCCCGCGAGCAAGCCGCCCAGCACGGCAAAACCCAACTCCAAAGAACCCGCGTGCCAGAGGAACAACCCCGCCAGCACCAGCACCGCCAGGCCATAGGCCAGCAAGATGTTTGACTCGGGTGCACCCAGTTCGCGGCGCAGCACGCGCAGCGGCGACACCTTGCGCAATTGCAGCAGCGGAAGGAACGCGAAACCGAACAGCAGCGCGTAGCCGCTGGCGGCAGCCTTGATCGCGGGAAGCACGGAAGGCTGTGGCAGCGCCGCATCGCGCATGGCTTCGACGAAGGAGATCAATGCGGCCTGCGTGATATAACCCAGCAGGCAGCCCAGCAGCACCGAAAACAGGCCGAGCAGCAGGAACTGGTAAAGGAACAGCCGCAGTACCTGACCCTGTTGCGCTCCGAGGCAGCGCATCACCGCACAGCTGTCCAGGTGGCGCTGCACGAAACGCCGCGCCGCCAGCAGGATCGCCGCACCCGCGAGGATTGCAGCGGTCAGCGCGGCAAGGCCGAGAAAATGCTCGGCGCGCTCCAGCGCGCTGCGTATCTCCGGCCGCGCATCGCGAACATCCTCCAGCCTTTCGTTGCCGGACAGCTTGGATTTCAACTCATCGCGCAACGCGGCGATCTTTGCCGCTTCGCCCGCGACCATCAGGCGGAAGGTGATGCGGCTGCCTTCCTGCTGTAAGCCGGTCGCGGCAAGGTCTTGCACATTCATCAGCACGCGCGGCGCGAAACTGGAAAAACCGATCGACTGGTCGATGTCCTTCACAATGCGCGCCGCAACCTTGAAGCGCTGCGCGCCGATGCTCACCTCATCGCCGACACGCACATCGAGGCGCCGCAGCAATCGATCATCCGCCCACACCGTGCCGGGCAAGGGAATCAACGATTGATTTTCTCGTTCGCCTGGCTCCGCCCCCCTCGCTGCGCTTTCCCCGCTTGCGGGATAACCAGCGACTTGGCCGCCGCTGGATGGCGGCTTAGTCGAATGGCTAGTAGTTTCATCAGAGGATTGAGGAGAGGGGATTTCTTGGAGGAGTGGTGGGGGTGAAAGCGTTGAACGCACGTCCCCTCCATTGCCATCATCGATCACGATCTTCCCGCGCAACGGATAGCCCTCCTCCACCGCCTGTATCTCGGAGAGCAGCGTCTTTTCGCGGAATGCCACCATGCTCGGGAAACTGCGGCTTTCGACAGTATGCAAGGCGCCAGCCTGCGCGCTGTTGCGATAGATAGACGGCAGCGGTCGCGTAGAAGTTATGCGCAAGTCCGCCCCGATCAAACTGGTCGCCTCCTGCTGCAACGCCTGCCGCACCCGGTCGGCGAACAGCCCTACGGTGGCGAGGCTGCCCACCGCCAGCACCAGCGCCAGCATCAGCACGCGCCATTCCCCGGCGCGCCAGTCGCGGCGGAGCAGGTTGAGGGAGAGGCGGAGGAGGTTCATGTTCTATTCACCATAAAAGCTCGATCCGCTCCCAATTATTCCCGGTTAAGCGCAAACTTAGACGCTGATTTTTCTGATCTCAATGACGAGTGCGCGCGGAATTACGCCAAAATCGTGAGCCACCAATATAACTTCGTCATCTTCTGGCATACTTGGAGATGGAACAAAATCTTTAACTTTATAGATAGCTACTTTGTGCAATTGGCATAGTGCATCGTCAATCACATAAACGTAGCCAAATGAGTACTGCCCGTCATGTGTGGCGTAATAAACAGCACGATTTAGGTGCGGTGTCGTCGACATACCGGATGTCGGGTAACCCGCCTGATGTTGTTGATGTTCCACAACAGCGTTTGCCTCGCATTCTCCCCAATATGCATTCCGCCATTCAAAGCGACCCCATTTTGCTCGCTTAATGAAAGGCTTGTTCTCGTTTGGAATTAACGCTCCAGCAAATTGCTCATAAAGTTCCGGATTAACGTCCCTATACAAAACCATTACAGCTCCTTTACTTAACTCGCCAAACCCAGCCGGGCAAAGCTTCCATTCGTTCCGATAAACTATAAAGTTTTCTTTCAATTATTACTGCTCAACCCGTCCAGCCGTCAAGTGCAACTGCCGGTTGCAGCGCCGCGCCAGCGCTTCGTCGTGAGTGACCAGTATCAACGTGGTGCCCTGCGCGCGGTTCAGCTCCAGCATCAGTTCGATGATCTGGCTGCCGGTGGCAGCGTCGAGGTTGCCGGTAGGTTCGTCGGCGAACAATATCTTGGGCTGGGTGACGAAGGCGCGGGCGAGTGCGACGCGCTGCTGTTCGCCGCCGGAAAGGTGCTTGGGCAGATGGTGGGCTCGCTCGGTCAGACCCACCTGATGCAATGATTCCCTGGCGCGTTCGCGCGCATCCGCAACGCCGCGCAGTTCCAGCGGCAGCATCACGTTTTCCAGCGCGGAAAGCGCGGGCAGCAACTGGAACGACTGGAACACGAAGCCCGCCAGTTCGCCGCGCAGTTTGGCGCGTCCGTCCTCGTCCAGCGCGAACAGGTCCATGCCATTCAGCAGCACGCTGCCGCTGCTCGGCACGTCCAGCCCGGCGAGCAGGCCGAGCAAGGTGGATTTGCCGGAACCGGACGCGCCGAGGATCGCCATGCTCTCGCCCGACTCGACCGTGAAACTTGCGTGGTGCAAGATGGTCAACGGTAGGTCGCCGCTTAATACTTGCTTCGTGAGTTCAACTGCCTGCACAATTGCTGTCATGAGACTCCTCGTTATAAAAACCTACTGCGCGATTCGATTGCTCTGTTGCGCGGTGCTCGCTTCGGCACCTATCCAACAGATATGTCTTGGTCGCTGCGACGCGCGCGCCTTGCACTCAAACCGCTCGCTACGGTTTTTATCATTTTCATTGAACCTGATTCTAGTACTCGCCATATGGCTGCCACTTAACGCCCATGCCGAGAAAAACATTTTGGTGTTCGGCGACAGTCTATCAGCCGGATTTGGCATCGCAATAGAAAAAAGCTGGGTGAGCTTGTTGCAACAGGAGCTGACACGGACGCAATCCGGTTTCAGCATCGTGAACGCCAGCATCAGCGGCGAGACCACTGCAGGCGGCAGGCAGCGCATCGCCCAGGCTTTGAAACAGCATCGCCCGGCGATCGTGATCGTGGCGCTCGGCGCGAATGACGGGTTGCGCGGCTACAAGCCTGCGGATATCGAGGTCAATCTGAACGCGATCATCACGCAATCGCAGCGCGCCGGCGCCAAGGTGCTGTTGGTCGGCATGAAGTTGCCACCAAATTACGGTGTGTCCTACACCACCAGATTCAACAATCTGTTTTCGCGTCTCGCGCAAAAGCACCACATCCTGCTGCTGCCGTTCCTGCTGGAAGGGGTTCCCGCGGATCAATTCCAGCCCGACAACCTGCATCCCACGGCCGATGCACAGCAGCGCATCATGCTGAATGTGCTGCAAGAGCTAAAGCACTTGTTGCACTGACATTATGCCGAATTTACTTGCACAAGAAACCAGTCCTTACCTGCAACAGCATGCAGACAATCCGGTGGACTGGCATGCGTGGAATCCTGACACGTTGCGTCTCGCCCGTGAGCAGGACAAACCGATACTGCTCTCGAT